>JABFSP010000268.1 GCA_013140565.1 Ignavibacteria bacterium | reverse complement strand
CTTTTAACGTATATGATTAAACGCTCAGCTATAATTTTATTTATATTATTTACCATAACTATCATAGGATGCTGGCCGGTAAGGGTCGGTATGAAAAGTATTGGTGAATCACTTTTTGGTGAACCGGAGAAGGTCAAGAATAAGATAAAAGATCCGGTTAAAGAGAACGTAAGGCTTTCAGCTTTATGGGTTGGACATTCAACAGTGTTACTGCAGATAGAAGACAAAGTAATTTTGGTTGACCCAGTTTTTGAGGATGTAATATCAGGTATAGTGCTGCGTAAAGTTGAAGCCGGATTGAACATCAAAGATATCCCAAAGCTTGATATAGTGGCCGTATCACATGCACATATGGATCATATGAGCCTTGGCAGTCTTAAAGACCTTGATAAACGCTTCCCGAAGGCGAAATTATTCATACCCTACGGTTCAGAGGAATATCTGCCATCTTATGATATGGAAATGATACGGCTTAAGACTGCTAATTCAAAAGAGCTGGGTTATATAGGTGAATCTAAAGAAATTGACGGGGTAAAAATTACCGCTGTGTTTGCGCAACATCAGGGCGGCAGGTACGGAATGGATAGTTACACATGGATGGTTCCGGGCTGCACAGGCTACATCATTGAATACAAGGGTATCACAGTCTTTTATGCAGGCGATACGACTTATGACGAGTTTGCATATAAATATCTTGGCACAAAGTTTAAAATCGACCTGGCGCTTATTCCTGTTGGACCATGCCGCGATTGCGAAACTGACGGCAGTTATTATCATTTAGCTTCGCTTGGAGCACTCAAAGTGTTTGATGAGCTGAAAGCCGATTACATGATACCGGTACATTACGGCGCACTGGAATATTTTGATGACCCGAACATTCCAGTGTATGTGCTTCATGATCTGGCCACAAGGTATGGCAGCAGTTCAGTTACCGGTCTTGCAATATCAAAGCCCTATTCTGAAGGATTGAAGATCCTGAAGGAAGGCGAACAGTATGTATTTCAGTATAAATAGCCCTGTTTAACAATCCCCTTAAAAGGTGAAGAAACACAAGAGTTTAAATGTTAACTTACATATACATTTACATTGATTAACAGCATTCAACAGGGGGAATAGCATATGTTACTCAACAAATATACCTGCACTTCGGTTTTTCTTTTATTAACATTCAATCTGATCTTACTTTCACAGCCGGCAAACTGGATATCGAAAGGTATTGGCGGAGGCGGCGCATTATTTTCACCTTCATTTAACCCAAACAGCGTAAATGAAATATTTGTTGGCTGTGATATGAGCGAGTTGTTCCGCTCATCAAACACAGGAGTATCATGGCAGCCGGTAAATTTCGCGCAAATGCAGGGCGGAAGTAATTCAAAAGTGCAGTTCAATGTTGTTACTCCTCAGCTCTTATACTGCATCAATCACAGGAACGACATATCATCACCTTCACGTTCAACCGATGGCGGTACAACATGGAGCAATCTCGCATCTGATCCGTCAAACGGCGAAGCATATTCATTATACTCTGACCTTTACAATCCAAACAATATTGTACTCACTGATTATTCAAGATTATGGTTCTCAAATAATGGCGGAGCGTCCTTCACTTTAAAATATACAAGTTCTTCCGGCGGCGGATGCCATGTTGCGGGAGTGTTTTTTGATTCAACCAGAATATTTGTTGGCACAAATGAGGGGTTATTGGTTTCAACAAACAGCGGAAGTACATTTACGATGAATACTTTAAACGGAATTCCCGCAGCGTATGGATTGCTTTCTTTTGCAGGAGCTAAGCAAGCCGGAGTCACAAGATTCTTCGCGGTAACTGCGGACATGAACGATATATATGCCGGTATTCCCGGTAGTGATTACTGGGATATTTCCCGCGGCGTGTATTCAATTGATTTCGGTCAGCCATCGTGGGCATTAAAAATGACGGGTATAACTCAAGGAACTGACTTCCCTTTCTTCGTTTCAATGGCAGTAAATAACATCAGCACAATTTATGTTTCAGGAAGCAATAATTCAGGCTACCCAACGGTATTCAAAACCACAAATGCAGGCACTAGCTGGGTACAAACAATCATTACGGCTAACAATCAGAATATTGTAACGGGTTGGCAAGGTACAGGCGGCGATAGGGGCTGGGGCTATGGCGAGTGCGCCATGGGTTTCACAGTCTCCCCTCTTGATGTAAACAGGCTTGCGATATCAGATTTTGGTTTCGTTCATATCAGCACCAACGGTGCGGCAACATGGCAGCAGGCATATGTTACGCAGGCTACACAGAATCCGATTAACACAGTAATATCACTTGGTAAAAGTTATGAAGGCAACGGGCTTGAAAATACATCATGCTGGTGGTTAACTTGGGGCGATGCCAATAATATGTTCGCTTCGTTTTCGGATATCCGCGGCGTTCGCTCAACTAATGCGGGAGCTTTATGGTCGTTTAACTACAGCGGTCATACACAGAATACAATGTATCACACAATAAAACACGCAAACGGTACTATGTACGGAGCATCATCCAATATTCACGATATGTATCAAAGCACATATTTGCAGGATTCCAGAATTGACGCGGGGCTCGGATTGGTCTTAATGTCTTCAAACAACGGCGCAGCATGGCAGACCATGCATAACTTCAACCATCCGGTTATATGGCTCTCGCTTGATCCAACTAATACAAACCGAATGTATGCAAGCGTTATTCACAGCACTCAGGGCGGTATATTCATTTCAAATGATATTCAAAATGGCGCGGCATCAACATGGACGCGGGTTTCCCTTCCGGCAAGGACTGAGGGACACCCTTTTAATGTTAAGGTACTGAATGATGGCACACTCATTTGTACATACTCCGGCAGAAGAACATCAGGGGGTGTTTTTACGGCAAGCTCAGGTGTATTTGTAAGTACAAATCAGGGTACGACATGGGCTGACAGAAGTCACACCGGAATGCAATACTGGACAAAAGATATTGTAGTGTACCCGCATGATGCTTCGCAGAATACATGGTATGTTGGCGTATTCAGCGGCTGGGGCGGTCCCCCGAACGGTTTGGGCGGATTGTACAGGACAACAAACCGCGGAGTTAACTGGGTAAGAGTAAATAACACTGATAGAGTTACATCAGTTACTTTCAGTCCCGTTAGCCCTGATGTAGCTTTTATGACAAGCGAGATTAACGGACTTTTTTACAGCAGCAATATATCCGCGGCAAATCCGGTATTCAGTTCAGTTACATCATACAGCTTCCGTCAGCCGGAGCGTGTTTTTTATAATCCGTTTAATACAAATGAAATATGGGTTACAAGTTTTGGTAACGGCTTAAGGATGGGAAATACAGCGATAGGTATAATTTCACAGAATAATGAAATCCCTGAACAATTTTTACTTCATCAAAACTATCCAAATCCATTTAATCCTGAAACAATTATAAAACTCGCTTTGCCTGATAACGGTAATGTAAAAATTGTTTTATATGACATGCTCGGTCGTGAAGTTAAGATACTGAGGGATGAATTTATGTCGGCGGGAAATTATGATATAAGCTTTAATGGAAATGACCTTCCAAGCGGTACATATATTTGCAAAGCTGTGAGTAATGAACAAAGCTCAGCTATAAAAATTGTGCTGGTGAAATAAGTTTAGCCTGCATTTCGTGGAACGAGAAGATTGAACATAAAAAAAGCCGTCTCAAGAGACGGCTTTTAGTTAATACAATATATTTTTCAGGATTATTCCCTGTCTTTTGCGAAATCAATTGCTACTTTATTACCTTTGATGGTATTATTGTGCATTGATTCTACAACTGTATCAGCGACTTTCTTATCCACCTCTACAAATGTAAATTTATCATACATATCAATTGCACCTATCTGGCTACCTGAAATGCCTGATTCACCCGCAATAGCGCCGAGTATATCACCTGCGCCGACTTTGGATTTTTTACCAACGTTTACAAAGAGTCTGACCATATTAGCGTTACTGCCTGATTTCTTAAAATCACCTTTGCGTTTATCTTTGCCAAATGAACGGTCACGGTCTTTGCCGTATGATCTATCTTTGCCATATGACTTATCGCCGCCGTAGGATTTTTCGCCGCCATATGATTTTTCGCCGCCATATGATTTTTCACTTCCATAAGATTTTTCTTTTCCATATGATCTTTCACTGTTGCCATATGACTTTTCATTACCGTATGATCTCTCACGCCTGTCTCCCCTGTCTCCGCGGTCTCTATCTCTTCCGCGTTTTCTATCGCCGCCTTTTCTGTCTCTTCTTCCGTCAGATGAACTGTCATATTCTTTTATTGCAGGCAGGTCATTTTTTTCAACTTCAGTGCTTTTCAGAAGCATTTTTACCAAAGCGCCTGCAATTTCATAAGTCGTAAAATCTTCAGCAACAAGTTTTTCGATATATGTATCGTACTTTTTAAGGTCAGAGCCATCACCGATAGCTTTTTTAATTTCATCAAGGAACGATGATGTACGCAATGTCGCAACATCTTCAGAGCTTGGAGCGTCTTTCCTTACGATCTTAGTCTTGGTGTATCTTTCAATATCTTTTATTTTGTGGAATTCCTTTCCTACTACAAATGTATGCGACTGTCCGTTCCTTCCGGCGCGGGCAGTTCTGCCTATCCTGTGTACGTAATATTCTTCATCCTGCGGCATATCATAATTGAACACCGCGTCGATATCATCAACATCAATACCGCGCGCGGCAACATCTGTTGCCACAAGCAGGTCAAGCTTACCTGCGCGGAATTTATCCATAACCCTGTCACGCTGGCTTTGCTTCAAATCGCCGTGCAATGCTTCCCCAGAATATCCCCTTGCTTTTAAATGAGCAACCAAACCATCAACTGTACGCTTGGTGTTGCAGAATACAAGTGAAAGTGTTGGGTTGTTAACATCGATAAGTCTGGTAAGGACTTCAAGCTTCATATTCGGCTTTATTTCATAATAGAACTGCTCTACATTAGGTACAGTAAGCTCTTTATGAACAACTTTTACATGTTCCGGTTTAGTAAGATACTTCTTTGAAAGTTCCAGGATTGCCTTAGGCATTGTAGCCGAAAAGAATATTGTCTGTCTTTCTTTTGGAACCTGTTTTAAAATTGATTCAATATCATCACGGAAACCCATATTGAGCATTTCATCTGCTTCATCAAGTACAACTGTGTGCACGTTATCAAATTTTATTGTTTTACGGTCAAGGTGATCCATCAGTCTGCCCGGAGTAGCAATGATTATCTGCACGCCTTTTCTTAAGGTCATTAACTGACGCTCAATTGACTGTCCCCCGTAAACCGGAAGAACCTTGATGCCTTTTTTGTATTTTAAGAGGTCGCTGAATCCTTCAGCTACCTGTATGGCAAGCTCGCGTGTTGGGCAGAGCACAATTGCCTGTGTATGTTTTGAAGCTGCATCCATTTTTTCAATTACGGGAATGCCGAACGCGGCTGTTTTACCCGTACCGGTCTGCGCCTGTCCGATAAGATCTCTGCCTTCGAGCAGGAATGGTATGGCTTGTGACTGAATGGGCGTAGCTTCTTCAAAGCCCAGATCAGCTACGGCTTTGGTGACCTCTTTGGAGAGGTTTAAATCTTCGAATTTTAATGTTTCCAATTTTAAATAATTAGTTTAATCCCCCTCGATTTTAGGGAATTTGAATTGTTTCGCAAATATTACGACTGATAAATAGAAGTTTAACTGAGGAATATCTCACGGTTTGCCGTACTCACGGCACGATTTATTACTACAAATATACGCATAATTTATGAGAGATGCTTTTGATTAGCCATTCCCGCGAAAGCGGGAATCTCAAATTACAAAAACAAATGGGTCTCAATTTCCAAGAGTATGACTGGTACATTTGCTAAAATTCATGATATAAAACAAAAGACTGCCACAAAGGCACAAAGAGCACTAAGAATACCCTAATAACAAAAAAAGGCATCTAAACAGATGCCTTAATAAAAAAATAAATAAAAAAACTACTTTTTATGATAAGTGATCGTCTGTGTCATTGTCATATCTTTGCCGTCGGGACCCTTCATTGTCATTTCAAACTTATGAACCATAGTATTGCCGTTAATTTCTATATCTCTTTTATCACTGCCCATATCTGATTTGCCGGAGACACTTATTTTATTTCCGCTTGATGTCCCGGTATAAGTACCGACCATACCCCAGTCATCAAACGACCAGCCTGTTAAGGTGCCATCCTGATTCAGTTTTAAAACGATATGGCCTGCGTATGTCATGCCCTTATCATCTTTACCATCCAGATCAATGTACATAAACTGACCATTCAACGCCATATAATGATTTGCGGATTCACTCCACTTAGAGCCCATCATGTCATAAGGCTCCGCTTCCCACTTACCCAATAACATGTTAACGGTTTCATTCTTTACGGGATCAGGTTTTTTCATATCCTGCGCAAAAAGACCTGACGAGAAAACAAAAAATAATACTGCAACGTAAAATAATTTGGATGAATTTTGAGCTTTCATAAAACTACCTCCTTAAAAGATATT
>JABFSP010000177.1 GCA_013140565.1 Ignavibacteria bacterium | reverse complement strand
ATTTTAGAAAGTGTTTCAAGTTCAGTTTCATCAAGTCCTGAAAGGATATAAACCTTCTTTAAATTATCGCTTAACATTTATATGGTTAATTTTCTTCTAAGTATTTTAAGTATTACAGTTACAAAGTTACATAAATATAATTTTTTAAAAAAATGTAACGTTTTATAGTAGTATATTACAGCTACTGATAGGATTTAGATAAATATTGCATAATTCATAATTTATGTAGAAATTTCAGTTATTAAAATGGAAGAACTGAAGAAAAATATTACGAAAACACTGCTTTATTATGATATATTCTCTCATCCGCTCAAAACAGATGAGATATTTTCATTTCTTCCGCGCAATTCCATTGCCAAAAAGGATGTAGAAAATTTCCTGAGGGAAACCGCAGTAAAAGAAACAGCTCCTTTTGCCGAAAAAGACGGCTACTATTATATAAAGCCTGCGCAAGAAAATGTAACAAAAAGAATAGAGAAAGAAAATTATTCACTAAAGATGTGGAAGCGTGCAGCGCTGGTAACTCATCTGATAAAACGCTTCCCGTTTGTTAGGGCAGTGCTTGTAACCGGCAGCTTATCAAAAAATTCCAGTGACCCGACAAGTGATCTTGACTTCATGCTCATAACAGCCCAAAACCGTTTGTGGATATCACGGACGCTTTTAATGCTATTCAAAAAAATATTTTTTTTAAACAGCTATAAGTTTTTCTGTATTAACTATTACATCTCTGAAGATAATCTTGTTATCACCGAGCGCAACATTTTTACAGCCACAGAAATTGCAACGATTAAAGCTACGTATAATACTGAGCTGCTTAATGAATTCATCAGGCAGAATGACTGGGTGAAGGAATATTTCCCCAATTATGTATTATGCGACCCGATGCTCCACTCAAGCGGATGCAAAGTAAACAACCGCAAAAGCAAAATTCAAA
This sequence comes from Ignavibacteria bacterium, assembly GCA_013140565.1. Lineage (GTDB taxonomy): Bacteria > Bacteroidota > Ignavibacteria > Tepidaquicellales > OLB5 > OLB5. Next base: position 28,078 of record JABFSP010000177.1, on the reverse strand, counting down.
GATTAATTGAATTTTGCATACCGGGTAAAATTGCAGCGGCTATTGATAGAAGACTTATGTGCATGACCCGTGAACACTGGAAGAAAAAATATCCGCAGCTTCCGGATAGTGAGCGCAACCACATGTTCAAATCAACCGAGAATGTTTCCAAAACGCATCCCGGCAACATGCAGAAAAAGATACTTGGCATGTACAGCCAAAAACTGCAGGAGTTTAATCTGGAAGTGGGTAACGACTGAACTCCGTGCAGTCACAATTTAGCATTTGTCCGCTCGGTGAGCGGTCTCTACAAAAAAAAACAAATATATCTTCTTGTAACGACCGACCTCCGGGCGGTCATTAGATTAGAATGCCGGATTTCAAAAGAAAAAATATCAGGCTAAATGACTTTGAGTACAAATCAGGGTATGCTTACTTTGTAACTATCTGCACTAAGAACAGGATTGAGCATTTTCTCAATCAAGATATTGCCCTGCTTGCAGAGGATTCAATAGAATTCAGAATATCAAAAAATGAAATTTCAGTAATCTGTTACTGTATTATGCCCGACCATATTCATTTATTACTATCTTTAAATGAAGAATATGAACATGATTTATCTACATGGGTAAGTTCATTCAAAAGATTTATTAGTAATCAGGTTAAATCAAAATTCGGTATCGCAGATTTTTGGCATATCAATTATTATGATCATATTGTGCGGAGTGATGAATCTTTGAAAAATATTGCGGAATATATTTTAAACAATCCTGTCAGAAAAAACATGGTAGAAGATTGGCGCGATTATCCATATAGTAAAATAAAAATCCAGTAACGACCGACCTCCGGGTAGTTACAAAATAACATTTGTCCGCTCGGTGAGCGGACTCTACGAAAAAATGTCACATAAAACAGCAACCAATAGTTTTTGTAACGACTGACCTCCGGGCAGTCATAAAATAAATCAATAGCTGCTGTAACGACTGACCTCCGGGCAGTCATAATTTAACATATGTCCGCCCGGAAAGCGGACTCTACAAAAAATCAATTAATGTCTGATATCCTCTTTGCAAATACGTATTTTTTAAAACACGACCTGAAGGAATTCCGCAACATGAATCTTTACGCTCCTTTAGGCACGCTGTATGCTGCCGCATACGTGATGCAAAAGGGATACTCCGCCGCTTTATTTGATACAATGCTTGCCGATTCCGAAGAGGACCTCAAGGCATCTCTTGAACTTCACAAACCGAAATACATGGTGATATATGACGATACTTTCAACTATCTCACCAAAATGTGTCTGACGAGGATGCGTGAAGCGGCTTTCCGCATGAGCGAAATTGCAAAAGAATTCGGTTGTACTGTGATCGTTTCAGGCTCCGACAGCGTTGATCACCTGGAAAAATATTTCCATCATAAGGTCGATTTTGCCATCTGCGGCGAGGGTGAACAAACTCTGGGCGAATTATTAGATTATTTACAAAATACCTTTGCGAGCAACGAAGTTGCGCGGCAATCTCATGAACAGAGCCACCCGCACAACATAAACGGACTCGCATTCTTAGAGAGTGGAAAAATAACACGCACGGCTCCAAGAAAAGTATTAAAAGAACTTGACACCCTTCCATATCCCGCATGGGAGCTTGTTGATCTTGCAAAGTACCGCGAGCTTTGGCTGAAACATCACGGGTATTTTTCAATAAATCTTGTAACGACCCGCGGATGTCCGTTCCATTGTAACTGGTGCGCAAAGCCCGTGTACGGGCAGGTGTATAACTCACACTCACCCCAATATATTGCGGGTCAGGTTAAGCTTCTTAAAGAAAAATATTCCGCTGATCATATCTGGTTCTGCGATGATATTTTCGGGCTGAAGCCCGGCTGGGTCAAGGATTTTGATGAAGCCGTAAACAAAGATGACATTAAGCTTCCGTTCAAATGTCTTTCACGGGCTGATCTTTTACTGAAGGAAGATAATATTTCGCATCTGGCTAATGCCGGGTGTGAATCGATATGGATAGGCGCGGAGTCAGGCTCGCAGAAAATTCTTGACGCAATGGATAAGGGCACAACAATTGAGGAAATTTATGAAGCAACCCGCCTGCTGAAAAAGCACGGTATCAAAACATGTTTCTTCCTGCAGTTTGGCTATACCGGTGAAACAATGACGGAAATCAACCAGACAATTAAAATGGTTAACGACCTTATGCCGGATGATATCGGTATATCGGTTTCATACCCACTGCCGGGCACAAAATTTTATGAGCGCGTTTCATCACAAATGAAGAAAAAACATAACTGGGAGCTTAGTGATGATTTCGAGATGATGTTCGACGGTACTTATTCAACTGAATTCTACCGTGTACTTCATAAGCGTGTACATAAAGAATACCGCACCCGCCAATTGCTCCATGAACCCTTAAAACGCTTTACATCACTCTGGAAACTGCCCGTGTATGCTGCAGGTTGGATGACAAGCTCGAGGAAACTGAAAACAATTAAATAGAATTCCCTGATATTAATATACTTTGCTGTAAAATTGAGACTAATTTATATAAAATAGGTTCAGATTTTGGAAATTGATAACAAATTGCCAGTCCAATTTGAATAATAATGCCCAATAAACATAAATATGTCAAAATAGAGTGATATGGTTTAAACCATATCAAATTTCTCATTCTGCTCAATTTTTTCAGCTTATTCATTCTCTCATCTTTATCATCAATGCTGATAACATCCATTATTATTTCATACCACTTTGGAAAGGTATTCCTTACGAAAGTAGTAACGATCATATCGGTATTTACAAGACACAGCTTTTGTTCTAAATGAACTGCAGAATAAACTATTGGAAACATACCCTGTCCTGAAAGTCCCCTTCCAAATAAAATGAGAAAAGTACAAAACGCACCCGCATAGAATATCAATGGCTCCTTTATGTTAAATGCTACTCCAATAATTGTAAAATTTACAACTACGAACAATGTCATGATCTGAGTCATAAGCGTATATTGTGTTCTGTAAGTAGCAAGAGCTTCATTGGCTGCTTTTTCAATAATTGCCCTGTCTTCTAATACTTTTTCACACATAAGTTTATATTATTATTTTTCAAAAAAGAAACATAAAAAAATTTTACATTTCAAAATTACATGTTAAAGTCAGTAATTTCAATGAATTTGCTTATAAAATCAGCCCCATAACATATTCATCAAAATACTTTCCGTCCAGTTTGGCTTCCCTGATCTTTTTGCCTTCTTCAGCAAAACCGAATTTTTTGTACAATGCTATTCCGGCAGCGTTATGGCTGTATACCTCAAGACAAATTTTCTCCATTCCGTTGGCACGTGCCTGCTTAATCACTTCCTCCATCATACGGCTGCCTAAGCCTTTGCCGCGGTGCGGCTTTACGATACCCATCCCAAGTGAACCCGTATGAGCAAACACCTCTCGCTTTCTACGTGTAATATCACACCAGCCAACTACAGTATCACCCAGTACGGCATAGACCTGAATATCGCTATCCCTTATAAGTCCTGATACAAATTTGCGCATATGTTCATACGGGGGAGCCTCTGTATAAGCCAGCCACATTCTTTCCCGGGCAACTGAATCCAGCGCATCGCGGAATGAATCAGCGTATTCAAGTGATTTGTTGATGATCTTTATTTCATTCATAAAAAATTTGTTTAAGCCCCGAAGGCCAATGGACTGGCTCTGACAGTGGCGTAAGATTTTAGCGATGGGCGAAGCCTATCGAGCAGAACATTACTTCACTTAAGCCCCAAAGGGGCGTAATATATCAGCGATGGGCGAAGCCCATCGACAAAAAAACACGTGTATCACAAGCCCTGAAAGGGCGCAATAAAAAACATACTCAAATCAAGCATTATTCCCAAATATATCTCTCATCATATTCAACCTTATACTTTTTCAAAAATGCCAAAAATTCTTCCTTAAATGATTTCTTCTTGTGATGCTCATGCTGGTTTTCTATATATGCAACAACTCTATCAATTTCAGAAGGGTTTACAGAAAAAGCACCGTATCCATCCTGCCAATAGAATTTTCTCAATGACTCACCCTTTGTTTTCATCCATTTAGATGAATGAGATTTTACTTCTTCGATCAATTTCATTAATGCAATTTTTTTGGATAAAAGGCATACAATATGAACATGATCCATATGACCACCTATTTTTATTGGAGTACATTCAAGTTCCCTGCATATACCTCCAATATATGAATGTAATTCATTTTCAACAGGAGATTTTATAAATGGAAAATTATTTTTGGTACTGAATATAATGTGAATGAAATTTTTTGCGAGTGATTGTCCCATATAAATTTTGTTTATGATTTATACTTATTTCAGGTATTTCGCCCTTGCAGGGCTTGTGTTTATTTTGCTTCATAACGATGGGCTTTGCCCATCGCTGGTATCTTTCGCCCCTGCGGGGCTTATTTAATTAACAATTTTGAGAATTATCATCAAACATAAGCCCTGTAAGCACATAGACTGATTTCTGAAAGTGGCAAAATAAATCCCCTGCGTCTTAGAGGCGCTGCGTGCAGTATATTCATCTTACTTCCACACAACCTTAAACCTCTCACACACAAGCGGCATATCATCGGCAAATTCTTTGCCAATAGCGGGTAGTGTACGTGTGAAAAATCTTGTATGCGCTTCGCGCCAGTAGTTCAGAGATAGATCCCCTTCGCCCTCATCCCGCGCAAACTCCGCATCAACCTCATTGTATTTTTTTAAATTGACCTCAACTGTTTCAATTATACAACGGGGCTTATCTTTACCATCTACTATAACTGAAATCAAACCGGGCTTGGGAATGCTCCCGCCTTCATGCTCCCACTCCCACAACGCTGAGCATGTCGCGGTTTTTAAACCGCTGAGCACGGGCTCAAGCAGCTCATCCGCCATCTCTGGTGAATCACCGAACTTATCAACAATAAAATCCCCTATAGAAAATTCATTCTCTTTACCAAGTGATTTAAGATATTGAATGTAAAATTCTTCCGGTGTCATGGCCAATCATTGGGGGTTATTTTATCGTATATTATCCACTTACCATTCTCTTTTTTATACCATACATACTTTATTGCCTCCCAGTCTTCACTGAATTCTCTGATAAACATTATTGCTTTGTTTGTTTTATCATCAATATATGGTCTGGATATTGAATAAGCATAAAAACCTACACCTAAGCCAATCTTGTTTTCTCTTTTATAATAATACATTGCTTCACTATCTGCAATTATTTCCAACCCGTTAATTTTAACAATATTTTTTTTATTAATGAAATAGTTTTTTTTATTAAATTTAATCAGATTCATTAATAAATTTTCTTCTTCAGGATATTTTCTATTATATAAGTCAATAAGCCAAGGCTTTGGTTCTACAAAATAAGTAGAATCTGATACTAAGGTTGGATTATCCCATTCAAATATTGAATCATTAAAATCTTTTTGGGCAATTGAGTCCAAAAACTGTGAGATTAATTCAGTCTCAGAAGACGAGAACTCATCTGAAATTCCTCTTTTTTCTGTAATGAGAACTTCATTTTTTCCACATCCTATGATCAGGAAAATAAAAAAAATGAAAACACTTAAATTTTGTTTCATTGGATTCTTATATTTAGGGACTAAAGTCCCGTGGTTTGAGGAATCTTCTTCCCCCGCTCTGAAGAGCGGGGCTAATCACATTTCATTCTTTGCGCCTTTGCGACTCTGCGGTATAAAATTCTTCTCTGTGTTTTTGTGTTTCTATGTTAGTCTTTTTTCTTATCCTTCAATGGTGTTAGCAGCGCGATCTTTCTGCAAGCTTCGGAATCCGCGATGAGCGTCTTCATGCGCCTCTGGCGCGTTTCTTCCTGCTTGGCTGATATCACCCACCATGTCGAAGTTTTCCTGTATCCAGGCGGCAATTTACTGAAATACCCCCACGCCTTTTTGTTTGCCTTCAGCATTTTTAACAACGCAGGAGGAAATTTTATTTCTTTCTGTTCAAATGAATATAATCCCGCTTTCTTCGGGTCACGGTTTTTATAAACATTCAGCCCGCTTGAATGCATCTTTCCGTTCTTGATAAGCTCTTCGGCTTTATTGATATTCACCGCGCTCCATATGCTGCCCTTGCGGCGCGGAGTGTACCTTTGACAGTATTTTTCCTCATCTATGCTCCTTGAAATTCCGTCTATCCACCCAAAGCAGAGAACTTCTTCAAGCGATTCTTTGTATGTAACGCTTGTTTTACCCGAGGCTTTTTTGTAATACCCAAGCCATAGCTCATCTTTTTTATTGTGGTTCTTCTCAAGCCACTTTCTGAATGCTGCCTGTGATTTAAAGAATTTTATGTTGGTTGGCTGCGGTGCTGCCATATATATAGTTTGATTAAATGTTCATTAATTTTTTTAGAAGAACGATCTGTCCTGTGTGATATGCATCATGGAGCAGAATAGCCATTACAAGCTCGTAATAAGTGTACCCGCTTGTTGGTGAAACAGTTTCAAGCAGCGTATCATCCTGTTTCTTTAAAAAAGCAGTAATATCATTTTGTGATTTCTTAAAATCTTCAATTGTTTTCTTCCATGCCCTGGCTGATCTATCCTTTACCTCCCTGAAAAAATTATCATCTGAGTATTTTACCGGTTTATTCATTACCCTGCGGGTAAGGGCTTTTCGCCATGCGATCATATGGTTCGTAATTTCCCAAACGGAGTTAAACCCATCGGGTTTATACGCCGCCTGCTTTGCGGAAAGTTTTTTAAGCTCACCCAAAATTGTAATGTCTATCCATGGATCCCCGTTAAAATGATCCCCAAGAAGTTTGGTTATATGATTAATGTTATTGTTCATAGAAGTAATAATTTTACAAAGTTACTCGTTACGGGTCAAAAATAAAATTTAAAAATGAACTGTTTAATGACTAAATTTTTATGATATTTGGGAAAATATATAATATTAATAGCACACAAATCATGGCAAAAAAAACATGGATTGAAAAGCTGAACACGGTGGGAGACCTGCCCAAAGTTGTTAAGCTTAATTCAAAACAAATAGCTAAATTCAAAGCTAACACGCTTGCGATACCCTCGCCGCCGGAAGTTAATGAACTGATGACAAAAGTACCTAAGGGCAGACTTAACACAATAAATATAATGCGCGGGAAGATCGCCCGGCGGTATAAAGCTGATGCAGGCTGTCCCATCACAACCGGAATTTTTGCGTGGATCTCCTCATACGCCGCTGAAGAATCACGTGACCTGGGCAAAAAGCGCATTACTCCCTACTGGCGCACGTTAAAGAACGGGGGCGAGTTAAACCCAAAGTACCCGGGCGGAATCAAACAACAGCAAAAAGCTCTTGAATCAGAAGGTCATACAATCATTCAAAAAGGCAAACGTTTCTTCGTGAAGGATTTCGAAAAAAAGCTGGTAAAATGAGTGTTTTTTACCACAGATTACAAAGAGTACACAGAGTAATTATCAAAGATATTTGTAATAAAATGGCCTTTGAAAATTTCCGTTTAAAAATTATCTTCGCAGAATAAACACAGGAAAATTTGTTTGAGTCCGGCAGCAGCCGGACGAGTTATTTTCCTGTAAAGTGAAGATAATTTTAGGAAATTTTCAACAGCCTTGATTTTTTTGGTACTTTTTGTATCAAGACAAAAAGTACATAAATATAGGTTTAATGACTTTTCATAATTAAATAGCTCTCTTTCATTATCCGAAAAAAGCATTTAATGCTTTTCTGAAACATTTTCACTCCATTGAACATATAATATAAAACAGCTAATTTATCACAAATAGGAGAGGATTTTCCATGAAATATTTAATTACAACAGCAATAATTCTTAGTTCACTTTTTCTTTTTAATTCACGCTCATTCAGCCAGTCAGCAACAACAATGCAGGATATCATCGAAACTGTATCCACAAAGGTCATTGAGCTTGAAGACCAGCGCAACCAGGAAATTGTTAATATGACATTTGACCTGATAGTTAACACGGGCAAAAAAACCGTGTGGCGTTACCTTGATCCGGCGTTTGATTATGACGTAATGGTACTTGGTGACAGGCGTGTTGAAAAACTTAAAATTACTGTGTATAAAAAGAACTCCAAAACCAATGAGTGGGAGTTTGTTGATGAATACTCAGATGATAAACCTGTAATAAGGCTTGACCCGCAGGAATTTGAACAGTACGAATTTACTGTGAACATTGATAAATTTAAGACCGGCAGCACAACAGGACATTTTGCGCTGATATTATACCACCAGAACCCCGAAAGAGGAAAATAGGTAAGTTAAACATAGCGGCACTTATAAAAATATCCGGCTTTAGACCGGATATTTTTATTATACAACCACCCTCGTTCCCAAACTCCTCCCCGCGCACGCTGGGTTTGGGAACGCACTTTTGAAACACTTACTGCTTGGTAACCTTTACGCTCCTCAGTCTAACATACCTGGGGAAAATTGAAATATAATTATTCAGCTGCACCATAAATGCAAAATACGTACTGCCCGAAGCAAAGCTTAGGTTAGTTGAAAATGGTTCATCTCTTGGTACGTATATATCCGGAAAATACGGAACCACAGGTGTTGCGTTTGTGTAGAACCCGAATTTTCCGTAAGCGCTTGGAGTATCAACATTGGATTGAATTGTGAATTCAACTTTAACGCTTCCGGTTTCCGAGGTTGAGTATGCAACGGAATCCCTTGCAAATCCTGTTGTACTCAGCCATACACTAATCGAATCAGCGGAATACATCACCGTTCCCGCAGGTACGCCGGGATTATTTGTTGTAGTATCATCATCGCTGCACGAACTGACCATTGAAACAATTGAAACAAGGAGTAATAATAGTATATATTTCATATATAAGTTTATTTATTGTAAATGATTTGATGCACAAATTTAGCCCGAAAAGAATTCTCAAACACTAGCTTAAACAGTCATTTATTGTAATAATCTTATTGCATTTCAAGATAACAATTCCATTAAGTATATTAAGTATTAAAAATCATTTTTTTGAAGATCTTCCTCACACATGGCTATTACTTGAACTCCGATCCCAATGAAATGCGGATCATGAAGCCCTATGTACCATTGGGTATACTATATATTTCAGCTTACCTTAAACAAAACGGATTTGATACCACGGTATATGACTCAACTTTCAAATCATTTGAAGAACAGAAAAAAGCTTTAATTGAAGAGCGACCGGATATTATAGCGATCTACTGCAATTTAATGACCAAACTGAACGTGCTGCCACTCGTAAAGTTCATAAAGCAATGCGATGAATTAAAGAGCAGTAAAATAATTTTAGGCGGACCCGAGCCACCATTCCATGCTTCAGAGTTCCTGAATTTCGGCGCTGATATAATTGTTGAAGGCGAGGGCGAAGAAACTATGCTTGAGTTATGCAGGGAGCTATCAAACCCCGAATCAGATCTAAGTAAAGTAAACGGAATATATTTTAAAGATAAAGGTACAGTTGTAAAAAATCCACCCCGTGAAAAAATTAAAGATATTGATGTACTTCCCTATCCTGACCGCAAGTCGGTAGATCTCTCCTTATACCTCGATGCATGGAAAAACGCTCACGGGTACAGCTCAGTTTCACTTAACACAATGCGCGGCTGTCCATACACATGCAAATGGTGCTCGCATACTGTCTATGGCGTAAGCTACCGCAGACGCTCACCCGAAAAAACCGCCCATGAAATTGAGTACATCATAACAAACTACAATCCTGATATGCTTTGGTTCGTTGATGATGTATTTACGGTCTCTCACAAATGGCTTACAAAACTTTTGCAGGTGTTTAATGAACGGAATATCAAAATAAAATTCGAGTGCATCTCACGAAGCGACAGGCTGAATGAAGAAGTAATAAAAATACTCAAACAGCTGGGATGTTTTAGGCTGTGGATTGGGGCAGAGTCCGGATCACAGCATGTACTTGACCTGATGGACAGGCGCGTAAGCGCGGCCGATACACGGGAAAAAATAAAGCTCACCCGCAGGCACGGAATAGAAGCAGGAACATTCATTATGCTTGGCTACCCGGGCGAAAGAAAACAGGATATCCTTGAAACTACGGAGCATTTAAAGGATTCAAATCCTGATATATTTTTAACTACGGTGGCGTATCCCATAAAAGGAACACCGTTTTACACTGAAGTGGAATCACGCCTTATAACAGATAAAGAGTGGCATGAGCGCACTGACCGTGACCTGGATTTTAAAGGCAGGTATTCGAAAAAGTTTTACAAGCACGCCAATCGTTACATGGTCAACGAAGTGAATTATTTTAAAATGAAAAAAACCGGCGCGGGTTTTACTTCGTATGGGAAAACCTACCTTAAAGCAAAAGTATCGAGATTAATGATGAGTTTAGTCTCTTAAACCCCCGTCTCAAATTTAAGCAGTATAAAATAAAAAGAATAATCTGCAATCAATACAAAATTAAAGTAATCGTCCCCCCTTCAACTGAAGGGGGGAGTAAACCAAGAAATGTAGAAACCATTAAAATTTTAAACTTACGTTCCGAAAACCGTATATCAGCGATGGGGGTTCATGGACACTGCTAACACCAAGTCCGCATTCAACGCCATAGCTGCGGGGTATGACGCGCACGATAACCGGAATCCAGTTTTGCAATGGATGCGCTCACTCGTACACGAAGTGTACTTAAAATATATCCCTAAAGGCAGCAGCATACTCGAGCTAAACGCAGGCACCGGAGTGGATGCGGTATTTTTGGTGGAGCAGGGATATAATATTTATGCGACAGATATTAGTGAGGAAATGATAAAGGTCCTAATGTCAAATGCCAAAGCTCAAATGTCAAATAATGATATAAAAGCAGAAGCACGAGCCTTTGATGATATTTCCAACGTAAACGAAAATAATTTTGATGCGGTGGTTTCAAACTTCGGGGGACTGAACTGCATAAACGATTTTTCAAAACTCTCGGGTGATCTTGCCGCAAAACTCAAGCCAAATGGACTATTTATAGCCGTAGTTATGAATAAAATCTGCCCGTGGGAAATATTCTATTATATAGTAACGCTAAAATTCAGTGAGGCACTCAGGAGGTTTAAAAAAAAGGGTATAATGGCAGAACTAAATGGTGAAAAGGTGCTTACGTATTACTTCACGCCCGGTGAATTCACCGCGGCTTTCAGCCGCAATTTTACGAAAGTAAAATTGTTTTCGCTTGGCTTAAATACTCCCCCGCCATATTTGCTGGGCATTTATAACAGGCTTAAACCCCTCGTAAAATTATGGATGAAGCTTGATGAAATATTCATGGGTTTACCGATACTTAACCAAATGGGCGATCATTTTATAATTGTAATGAAGAAGAAATGAGCCCACCTGGAAAATTAAATGTTGCATGGGTAACAAGCGGTTTTTACGCAGATGAAAATGACTTCGGCGGAGCTGCTGCAATACATTTACTCGCCAGAGAATTATCCCAAGCTCCCGAAATAGAACTAACTGTGTTTGCTCTTTATTATCCTTTTGATAAAAATGATTACGCACTTTATAATGCGAAAGTTTATACGTTTAGCAACTGCCCGCAAGATAGACTTACATCATTGAAAAAAATAAAGGTATGGCGTACTTTCAGAAAAAAGTTTGCAAAGGAGAACCTTAATAGAAAATTTGATGTGATCCATTCCTTCTGGGCTGGTGAGCCGGGTTATAATGCCACAAAAGTATCTCATAAATTCAACATACCGCTTGCCGCAAATGTTTGCGGGGGTGAGCTTGCATCATATCCGGAGATCAATTACGGTTCTCAACTTAAATCACTGCAAAGATATTTCGTAGGAAAAACCTTTGAACAGGCAACAACTATAATCTGCGGCAGTGATTTTGTAATAAAAAAAGCGTCAGAGATTTACAATAACAATATCATCGGAAAAATAACTAAGATTCCATTTGGTGTTGATGAATCTTTGTTCTGTGAATCTGATGATACAGTAGAAGTAAATACAAAAGAACCAGTTTTAATAAATATTGCCCATGCAGCACCTATAAAGGCACACTATGATCTGCTTTTAGCACTTACACAAGTTAAATTAGTTTATCCAAATGTAATGTTAAAAGTTTATGGTAACGATCCAAACAGTACAATAATCAAACAAGCCGATAAAATGGGCTTGGATGCAAATGTTCAGGTATTCAGTTTTACAAATTACGAAAATATTCCGGGAATTTTAAAAGAGGCTAATGTATTTGTATTAAGCTCAATCTACGAATCACAGAATATGTCAATTCTTGAAGCAGCGTTTTCAGGATTACCTGTTGCATCAACTGATGTTGGGGTTGCCCGTGAGATCACTCCATACATTTCAGAACCGGGAAATGCAGCTGCCCTGGCACAGAATATTATAAACGCTCTAAAACAACAGAAACCCGCTTACAAAGATCTTCATGAAAGATTTTCTCTAAAAGCTTCCGCAGGGAAATATATTAAGCTGTATAAGAAACTTGCCAGTAAGAAATAATTCAAAAAAATATTTCTAGTTTATTCTATTCATCAATCCAATAAGCTTACCATTTACTTCTTCAGGTTTATATCTTTTGAGGCATCTTGTATCACCCCATTTACAGATATTCTTCATACAGTTTCCGCATTCAAGATCAGATGAATTCAAGCAAATTGTATGCTCACCCGGTTGGCAGGTCCAGTCACTCCTTGTTGCACCAAGCAGCAAAACACCCGGGATTCCCATAGCCCATGCTATATGGAATAAACCCGAATCATCACTCACAATTCCGCTGGTATGTGAGAGTATTCCGGATATCTCTCTAAGAGTTGTAATTCCCGCAATATCGATAAGATTCTTGCCTAGACGCGATTTGAGTTCAGTAGAAATATTCTTGATTTTTTCTGTTCCTGATATCAACACAGTATAACCATTATTGATAATCAATTGTGAGAGTTTTAAGTAATTTTCAATACCCCATTTTCTGGTTTCATACAGCCCTGCAGGATTAATTAAGATGACCTTCTTAATGCCATCCCATCCATTATTCAACAATATATCTCTACCGCTATTAAGTTGTTGTTCCTGCATGTCCAGACTGAAATCATTAGTTACATTCTTGAACCCGGCAGAATTAAATGTATCGATAACTCTTTCGGAATGAGATTTTTCAGCATACTTTTCAAACTCACTGTGCCGCTTTGCGGCTGTTAACTTTCTCACTACTCTGCTGAATTTATTGTTTTGCAGATCTATTACAATATCATATTTGTTTTTGCGAAGCTTTAGCCCTGTTTTAACTGATGATACAAGCCGCTTAAACTTTTTTGAAAGACGGTTATATTCGGTTTCGGAATTTTCAAATCCTGGTCCCATATCAAAGACTTTGCTGAAAATGCCAAATGAACCGACCAGACCCGACGTTATTGCTGTAGTAAGAAAATGCTGTTCGTAACCCGGATAATTTCTTTTAATGAAATTACAGGCCGGAATGGATATTGCTGTATCACCAACTGCATGAAGTCTGATAATAAGAATTTTTTGTATCGGCTCAGAATATTTCAATGGTTGAATGGTATTTGCAAATGTTTATATACTTTAGGAATTGCATCGGTGTGATGGCTGAAAATTATTGTAGTTCTGTTTTTCCTGTGTTCATATAAATTCTTCCACAGCTCAGTTTCCAACTCTTCATCAAGCATGGAATTTGCTTCATCAAGTATCAGAATAGCTGGATCAATTACCAGGGCTCTTGCAATTGCAATTCTCGATCTCTGCCCTGCGCTAAGTGTTACTCCTCTTTCAGCAATGTTAGTATTTAATCCCTGCGGCAGTTCATTGATAAAACTATCAGCCAGGCTTATCTTAAGAATTTCATCAAGTTTAGTATTTCCATGCTGTTTGCCTGATATCAGTATATTTTCCCTGATGGTACCTTCAAAGAGTACTGCCTCCTGTCCAACATATCCGATATTACTTCGCAGCAAATCAAGATCAATTTCGTTTAAACCTATGTTATCCAGCAGAACACTTCCAGTGTCCGGTTCATAAAATCCAAGCAGCAGGTTTGCAATAGTTGATTTTCCGCTTCCTGAGGGACCTGTTATCAGAAACCATTCACCATTGTTTACTGTAAAACTAATATTTTTTAATACCAATTTTTCATCTGAATAACCAAAACTGACATTCCGGAATTCAATTTTTCCTTCAATCTTTACGGAGTTTTTTTGAACCAAAAATCCGTTATAGCTATCTACATCACCAATAAGCTCAACAATGCGTTGTGTTGCACCTGAAATGGAATTATACTGTCCGTATGCTCTGCCCAATGTTAGGAAAGCCATAGTGAGCGAATATGCATAAAAATAAAAAGCGGCTGCGCTTCCCGGTGACCAAGTTGAAATTCCGGATACACCAAAATAAAAAATCAACAGAAGCAGAAGAGAAATAATTATAAAAACTGATTGTGTACTCTTTGCCTGGTATCTGGCGGAATGCATTTCCTCTTGTAAGGCAGCACCTGATCTCGAGGAATATTTTTTCAGCCGCAGCGCTTCCAGAACAAATGCCTTAACATCTCGGATTCCTGTTAACGTTTCATCCATTATAGCATTTGCTGATGCATGTTCACGCTGGCTTTTAGCGGAATACATCTTAACTTTTTTACTGAAATAATATATAACGGGTATGGCGCTCAGTATTATCACAGTTACAATTCCTGTAGCCGGCTGATTTAGCTGCAGCATAAGCAGCAGGCAACCTGCAATGAACAGTACGTTCTGGAAAACAGGCGCAACTAATCCGGTGAAAAGTCCCTGTAGCTTTCCGATATCTTCTGTTGCTCGGGATGTTAGCCCGCCAACCTGTTCATTTTTGAAAAATGATAGTGGTTTATAAAGCAGACTTTTAAAAAATTCATTTCTTACATCATTTCTCAACCTGTAACCAAGCTCCTGCATCAGAATATTTGTATAATAGCCAAAGATGGTTGAAAGAATCATAACAATAGTTAAAAGAATGGTAAGGAAAGGAATATTCAACTCATCAGCTTTACTGCTATCTCCAACAAGATGATCTATTAGAATTTTAAAAAGCCAGGGATATACAAGATTGGAAACTGATACAAAACCAAGGCATGTAAGCGCAATTACAAGCTTTTTCCTCTTTTTCAAAGCAAATTTCTTTAAAAATTTAAACTGATCCAATTTCTATCTTTATTTTACGTCAAAATACCAATTAGCGTTGATAAAAAGTATATTCTATTTCAGTAGATTGCCGGCATTGCTCGTTTATTGTATGCATACTAAAGGGCTCAAATTTCAACTTCTTTTAACCATCCTTATCACTAAATTTGCAATTCTATGATAGCACTCGTTAATCCAAAATCGGCAAATTGGGGCTTCAGGGTCCCGAACTCACTGCTTACCCTCGGTGCATTCCTCGAAGGCAGGTATGATTATACTATAATAGATGAAAATCTTGGCGTAAATGCCGTAAACGGGCTTGCTAAACTCATACAGAATGGCGTTAAATACATCGGCATTACTGTAATGCCCGCTCTGCAGTTACGCGGAGCTTATGCAATATCAAAGGAGATCAAAACCCGATTCCCTGACGTAAAAATAATCTGGGGCGGATACTTCCCCTCTATGCATCCAAATACTGTATTAAAATCACCTTACATTGATTTCGTTCTAAAGGGACATGCTGAATATTCATTTATAGAACTGCTGGATTCGCTCGAAGGAAAACCCGGAGCTAAAGCACTCAACCAGATTGCAGGCTTATCATTTAAGCATGATGGAGTGATCTCTCACAACCAGAAAGCCGAACCAATCGACCCTGATCTTATTCCACGTCTGCCATACCATAAGGTTGATGTTGATAAATACCTTAACTTCGGCAAAACATACCTCGGTCCAAGAACTATTGGCTACCACTCAAGTGTTGGCTGTCCGTTCCTGTGCGGATTCTGCGCAGTAGCGGGTATTTATAAAGGTAAATGGCTGGGAAGAAGTGCCGAGCTAACTGCATCGGATATAATTTTCCTGAAGGAAAAATATAACATCGGCGCGGTTGAATTTCACGATAATAATTTTTTTGTGGCGGAAAAGCGCGTGTATGATTTCGCGAAAGCTGTCAACGGGCTCGGCATTGGCTGGTGGGGCGAAGCAAGACCCGATACAGTAATGAAATTTTCTGATGACACATGGCAAATCATGGCTGAGGCAGGATGCAAAATGATATTCTACGGCGCTGAAACCAGTAACGATGAATTATTAAAGCTTATGCATAAAGGCGGCACGCAAAACGCGCAGACACTGCTTGATCTTGCGGAGAAATCAAAGAAGTACGGCATAGTGCCTGAGCTATCTTTCGTGCTTGGTAACCCCACGGATAATGTTACGCGCGATATTGAAACAGACCTGAAGTTCATAAAAAAAATTAAGGCGATCAATCCCGCCGCGGAAATTGTTATATACACTTATTCACCTGTCAATTTCGAGGATTCAGAAATGTCACTTGCAGCGAAGCTGAAAGGGTTTGATTACCCCAAATCACTCGAAGAGTGGGTTTCGCCCAAGTGGCAGAATTTTGACCTGAGGAAAAATCCGCTCACCCCATGGCTAAAGCCGCACCACTTTAAAATAATACGGAATTTTGAAAAGACACTGAACGCGTACTACCCTACAAACAGCGATCTCAAAATTCGCGGATGGAAGCGTTCATTATTGCAATTAATGGGTAGCTGGCGCTATAAAACGGATTTTTACACCGCGCCGTATGAAATTATGCTTACACAAAAACTGCTGAAATACCGCCAGCCGGAAATTGAAGGCTTTGCGCAATCATGAGTATAGAATTGCAATCTAAAAACCGTTGAAACGGTTTCATAATTTTGCAAATATTATCCCCACGACTAAAGTCGTGGGCTAAACAAATTGAATATTTTTCATTCTGCTAATGAACAATTTATGAATTTGACATATAGCCCACGGATTTATCCGTGGGACACAAATCACTAAATATAACAAACCGTTTCAACGGTTTGAAGTCGTGCAAAAATAGTTTTAGTATTATAATTCTGAATACAATAAATAAAATATTAATATTCTTAATCGCTCTTGCGCTGATATTGATTGTATGCTACACATGGCTTAAATCACCCGTGCTTACGCACGGCTTCGCCTCATATTATACCTCAGCCAGAATGCTCACAGACGGAAGCGATATGACCGAGGCGTATGATACAACTTACTACTTCGCAAAAATGCATAGCTATGGTTTTGGCGGTGTTAAAGATCTGTCAAATCTGCCGACGGGTTCATTCATAATGCTGCCTTTGGCGGGATTAGAACCTGTTACAGCTAAAATAGTTTGGAATATCCTCGGAATAATTTTCCTGTTTACTTCAATTCTGCTGTTGTTCAGATCATTTGATATTCCGCTGTACAGCATTAAGGGTCTGTGCCTGATTTTACTTACCCTGCTCTTCTACCCGTTCTATTATAATATCGCTTTTGGACAGGCGTATGCACTTCTTCTGCTGCTGGCATCGATTTCTGTTTACGGATTTAAGAAAGATAACGCACTGCTTACAGCTTTTCCCGTTGCTTTGATAATTATTTTAAAAGGCTACGGTTTCTATCCGCTTGCGGCATTATTATTTATGAAAAGACCCAAAGTATTCTTTTTTACTATTGGATTAACCATATCAATATTTCTGTTAACACTCCCTTTGTTTGGTTTATCAGCATGGCAGATGTATTATGCAAAGTTCTATTCTGTTGTAGCTTATGGTGAGCATTCTTCAAATGTCGCGTACCAGACTATGGGTAGTTTACTTGGGCATTTTTTCAGTTTTAATTCAACAGTAAACACAAACGCAATTTTATCTGTTCCTAAAATTTATATTTATTATTTCACACAAATTGCGGGATTGGTTACTTTATTCTTTTTATCAAGAAAGTTCAACCGTGAGAATTATTTAATATTCTTTGTTATGAGTTTCGCTTTAAATGTCATCTTCTCTCCCGCTGCAGAAGATTATCATTCGTTATTTTACTTGCCGTTGATATTTCTGATCGGCAGTATGTTGTTTAATAATTTTGATTTCAGATCACCGCAAATTTATGTATTTGCAATTGCGGTTCTGCTGCTTATGCTGCCGCTGCCTTTCAGGCAGCTTCAGGATTCAGGATTCCCGTTATATGTCTTAGCTTATCCAAGGCTGTATGGTGCAATTATTATGATATCTTTTTCCCACGGATTTATCCGTGGGAAAAAAATCCCGGAAATTTCATAAACCGTTTCAACGGTTTATAAATCGTGGACTAAAGTCCCATGTTGGGGTGAGCATTGCTACCCCCGCTCTAAAGAGCGGGGCTATTCATAGCAAACAAATTGCAGTAACGTGTCAATGCCGAAGAGTATTATGGGTTAAATGCGGTATTAATACCCGCCTTTGAAAAATTGACGTTAAGAAATTATTCGAGCAAGCGTAGCAAGAAAAACTGTTTGAGTCCGGCAGCTGCCGGACGAGTTTTTTTCTTGCAGCGAATCGAGAATGATTTTAGGCAATTTTTCAGCAGCGGGCGATTTTTCTTTGGTTACTTTCTGCCCCTGTCCCGCACTTGATGCGGGAATCGCTGAAAAGAAAGTAACAGTAACATATTTAGCCGGCAGTCTTTTGGGTTTTTAGGGACTAAAGTCCCATGAGATAGGATATTCTCAAATCCCCGCTCTAAAGAGCGGGGGTTAAATTTTTTTAAACCACCCCGCGATAAACTTCCTTAAGGAAGTTTATCTTCTCCCCTCCTAAAATAGGAGGGGAGCTGTTTAGATTTCTATTTATAATTACTATATCGAATGTGCATCAAAGGTTCCACTTCGCATAAACTTCCCGGATAATCCAAAGTAATAGAAATAGGGAAATACTCCTTTGCGACTTGGCGGTAAATTCTTTAATAAAAAAATTTTGACATTTGAAATTCATTTTATCATATTGCATACGTGAACTATAAAGCATTCTTCAATACGGTATCAACAAAAGCACACTCAATGCCTGTGGTGATATTATACGTCACAGAAGGCTGCAACCTGAAATGCCTCTCCTGTTCATACCGCCTGCCAATGCCGGGCGAGCTTACATTTGATGAAATAAAACAGCTTGCACAACAGCTTTCCTCTTTCGGTTTAAAACACATTGTTTATTCCGGCGGCGAGCCGCTATTGAGGCGCGACTTCAGGGATATCTGCAATCTCTTCACCGTGCTGAAAGTTAAACAAACACTGCTTACCAACGGTTTACTGCTCGCCAAGCGTGCCGAAGAATTCAAAGGAGTATTCAGCGAAATTATCGTTTCGCTTGATGGAGCTGATGCTGAAACTCATAACCGCCTGAGGGGTGTAAATTCATTTGACCTGATACTCGAAGGCATTGCAAAGGCCCGCAGCATAAATGCTGCGCCTCAGATATCGATCCGCACAGTTCTGCAAAAGCAGAACTTCCGCCAGCTGCCGGGACTCATTGAGCTTGCCAAACAAACCGTGGTAAACCGCATTTCATTTCTTGCGGCAGATGTATCAAGCGAAGCATACGGACGGGATAATAATTCCACCCGCGGCGCGGTGGCATCTGAAAGCTCAATGGCATTAAACAAAAATGAAGTGCTTGAGCTTAAGGATATTATTTACCGCGCATCTGTGAAATATAAGAATGAATTTGAAAGCGGACTGATATCGGAATCACCCGAAAAGCTGCAGCATATTGCCTATTACTACGCGGCACTTATTGGCAAAGATACTTTCCCGAAAAATTTCTGCAACGCGCCGATGGTCTCAACGGTAATTACATCAACCGGCGATATTCACCCGTGTTTTTTCCTGCCTAAATATGGCAACATCCGAGAGAATAGTTTCAAAGAGCTTATCAACTCTGAATCGATCATCAACACCCGCAGCCGTGTGAAGGTAATGGAACCCGATCGCTGCAGGAAATGCGTTTGTACATTATTTGTATCTCCCCGCACAGCACTGGTAGATAAATTTTAGAGTTACTTTTATTGATCTCCTGTTTTATCATATAATTGGCTGTAAAATAATCTATATAACTGTTATTTTTACAAAATTTAACTTTAATGAAAAGTAATTCTTCAATAATTGCGGCATATGCGGTATATGTTTTTTTTGCTGCCGCAATATTAATTGCTTCTATTCAGATAAATGACGGTCATTTTGTATATGCGCTTGATGATACATATATTCATATGTCAATAGCCGATAACCTTACGACCAGCGGTAATTTTGCTACCAATAAAATTCATTTCGCCTCAGCATCATCATCACCAATGTGGGTCCTGATAATTTCATCCGTATATCTTGCAGCGGGAAAAAATTTGATGACACCCTTTATAGTTAATTTTTTATTTCAGCTTTTAAGTATTACAGTTTTAAATTTTGCCATAAAAAAATCCGGGGTAACAAAGTACACATTGCTGTATATGCTTGCGTTAATTTTAATTACTCCTTTTCCCGCGGTGTTATTTGCGGGCATGGAGCATTCAGTACAGATCTTCTTTACCCTGGTATTCGTGTTCTTTTCACTTAACCTTGTAAGCTCCGGTAAAAAGCTTACGAAGTTCGATCTGCCTGTAATTCTTATATCATCTTTCTTTTTTGGCGGAATAAGGTATGAAGATCTTATACTGGTTTTTATAGTTTGCATGCTGCTTTTCCTTTCAGGTAGAAGACTTTTTTCCCTTGGGGTATTAACATCGGGCGCATTGCCAATGTTAGCTTACGGACTCTTTTCAACTTCACATGGTGGAATGTTTTTCCCAAATACTCTGCTGCTGAAAAGCAGCCTGCCTGCATTAAACGCTGAAGGGATTGTGAGATTTATTTCAAAAGCATTCAGTAATATTACCGAGCCGCATATACTGGTAATGCTGGCAGTATTAACATTATTGTATATGATCAATTTCAATAAGGGACTTAAATTCCGGGATATAAAGCAGCTGCTTTTATTTGTTACGGCAATTTCCCTTATCATTAATATGTGCATAATTGAATATAACCATAACGGCTCCTTCTACCGTTATGAAGCGTACCTTATTGCACTTGGCATACTTGCGGTATCTTTAAGCATTCACGGTATAACAAACAATATTAAAAATTATTTTAGCGCCATAAACAGCAAGTTCGTAAAGGCTTCCGTATTTCTTTTGATGTTTGTTGTTTTATCGCCGTTATTTGTGCGGATGCTGACCGCAGCCGGTATACTGCATGCATCAATGGAGTATTACAAGCAGCAATACCAGATGGCGCAATTCTGCAAAAGTTATGCGGGAGATATGACAATCGCTTTAAATGATATCGGGATGGTTAACTATTATACTGAAAATAAAATATTCGATCTGCTTGGACTTGCTGATATTGATGTAGCAAAACACAGACTTAACGGGACATACAACACTTCTGTTATTGAGAGCCTTGGCAAAAAAGAAAATGTAAAGCTTGTTATGTGTTATGGAGACTGGTTTGATGAATACGGCGGACTGCCTGCTTCCTGGAAAAAAATAGCAGGATGGACAATGACTGACCGGAACCTGTATCTTGGTAATTCGACAGTGGATATATATGTTACAGATCCCGCTGATGAAAACTATATAAGGGAAAAGCTGATTGAGTACTCCGGCAGACTTCCAAAATCTGTAATTTTTGAGTTAAAGAACTGATCGACTATTTTTGACAATAAATTTACATGGATATCAGGGAGATTTTAAGAAAAATAAATTATCTGTATAAGTACCATTTTATTGTAAAACCTAAAATGGGAAAGATCGTTTGGGAAAAACTGATGGGCTTTACTTTTATTGTACGCCCGACTGTTTTTAACCCGGTGGATTTCATTTCAAGCAAAGTGTTCATTTCTTATATCAATACACTTGATCTAAACGGTAAATACATACTTGATATGGGCTCAGGCTCCGGGGTTGTGAGTATATTCGCAGCATCAAAAGGCGCTGAGTGCGTTGCATGTGATATCAACCCCGTAGCCGTACGCTGCATCGCAGAAAACGCTTTACAGAATAATTTTTCCCGGCAGGTCACGGCAATTGAATCAGACCTGTTTGATTCATTGCGGAATACTTACCCGGCAAAATATGACATAATATTCTTCAATCCACCGTACTACAAGGGTAACCCAAGCAACAACTTTGAGCGGGCTTTTAAGGGCGGACCCAACCTCGAGGTAATAGACCGTTTCCTGAATGACGCGAAAGAATTTCTGGCTCCCGCAGGGAGGATTTGCCTCCTGGTTTCATCGGATATGGATATGAATGATATGTATAGGCGATTAAAAACAGTGGGTTACACTTACAAAATTTTACAAACAAATAAAAAGACTTTTGAAACGTTTTATATAATAGAAGCGGTTACAATTTGAAACAGATTATTGGTAATTATATAGTTATCTTCGATACGTTATGAAATTATTCTTTTCGTTTACTTTTCTAATATTGCTTGGCCTGCAAGCACTTGTTTATTTTACGTTTATAAACTACTGGAAAACAACTAAGTTTTATAAACCCTCACACAGGTGGTGGGTACTGGTGCCATTTCTTCTGTTTGATCTATCGATGATAACTGTAAACCTCATCTGGGGCAGAAGTTTTGCTCCGCCTGATTGGTTCAGGACTTTTTTCATGTATCCGTTTTATGTATGGATGGCGGCAACATTTTTCATCGCGGTTTGGCTACTGCTTGGTAAAGTAATAAAGCTTCCGTTCCAGATTCCGATATGGATAGCGAAAATATTCAAACCGCTTCGTCATAAGATAAATTCAGTAAAGGAAAAAAAGGCTGTTAAAACCGTTGATCTCTCACGCAGGAAATTCGTGCGTTACGCCACCATGGGAATTTCAACATACGCGTTTGCCGGCGCCACTTACGGAATGCTTAAACACGATGCGTATGAGGTTGATTATAAAAATATTACAATAGAAAACCTGCCTCCTGAACTGCGCGGAACCACAATTACGCTTCTAAGCGATATTCACGCGGGACAGTATATGAATGAAAAAGAAATGCGTGAATACGCCGATGTCATCAATTCACTTGAAAGCGATATAGTCTGCATACCCGGTGATTTTGTGAATTTTGAATCGAAAGATGTGCACATGCTTACAAACGCTTTTCGTGATGTTAAGGCAAAGCATGGTGTTTACGGCTCACTTGGCAACCACGATTTCTTCCAGGATGCAGATTATGTTGCTAAAGCGTTAAATAATGAATCACCCATTCAGCTTCTCCGCAATGAGCACCGCGTAATTAGTATTAAGGGCAAAGAGCTATACATGCTTGGCATTGATGATACGCAGGGTTCCGGAGCAAAGATGGAAGAAGTTTTAAAATACTATGGCGCAATGGATGAATATTTAAGGAACAATGACCCGAAGTTCAATACGTCTCCCAAGGTTTTACTATGCCACAAGCCTTATGGTTTTGATACATTGGCAACTAAGGAAATTGACCTTGTGCTCTCAGGTCACACCCACGGCGGGCAGGTTGTCCCCATAAAATTCGGGAATTTCAACTTGTCATTTGCTGCAACAGTCAGCAAATACATTGAAGGTATTTATAAGATCGGAAAATCAAACATGTACGTAAGCCGTGGCATAGGTTCAGTGGGTTTGCCTATCCGCATAAACTGCCCCCCGGAAATTACAAAGATTACTTTGGTGTAAGTTTTAATTTACATCTCTCGTATATTCTGTAATTTAGGTTCAATTGATTTGCTTTTTCTCATAAACTGCCAGCCTGATTTTTTAAATAATACTCACGCACAAAAACGATATTTGTCATAAATTTCAGATTTTTGTAGTCGTTTGCCTATAAAAATCTAGCGATTTTTGATCTCAATTTCAATAAAACCTCACCACTTTAATTAACCAATAAAGCTCTGTTTTTACAAGTTTTTAGTGTTGAATGTTCAAAACCGATAAATTAGATTGCTTTTTCCCAACTAATCTATTTTATGTAATGAAAAAAAAACTTTCTACTATTATTACTCTGGTTTTAATTTCAGTTTTGGTTATTGCCTTCTATCCGTTAACAAACGGAGCGGGAGTTGATATTGATTCACCCGGTTACGAAAAAGCAAAACAGGATTACTACTATTTACTGCTTAAATACAAAGAAGATCTTGCCCTTGGAAAAAATGTCACTCCACCCGTTGACCCAAGCGGATACTTTACAACAGATGTAAACGGAAATCTAAGCCTGGCAAATTCTCAAACGGGCGAATTGAAAACGATCAAGCCTTTTTTAGAACAGGACGTTGTTAATACATACGCGTTCACGCAATCAACACAAACATATACCGCAATAAACACAACCGGTACTCTGATTGCGGGAAGTTCAAATTGTGATGATGGATCGTTCGGCACTTTCCCGATAGGATTCACGTTTACGTATAACGGAACCGCGCAGACAACCTTCGGAGTATGCTGCAATGGTTTCTTAAGTTTTGGAGTTATCCCGGGATCAAGCTATACACCGCTTTCAACATGGACAAATGTGATCGCGCCGGGCGGGCAGGATTGCCAGCTTTATACTGATGGAGCTATTTACTACCAAACAACTGGCTCTGCACCAAACAGGGTTTGCACGATCGAGTGGTACCACCAGGGTTTCTGGCCAACATCAGGCAATGAGCTGAGTTACCAGATAAAGTTATACGAAACATCAAATGCTGTACAGTTGGTTTATCAAACCGGCACACGTGTTTCAACAATCTATTTCCAGGTTGGAATAAACGGAAGTCCGAATACGGATTTCGCAAACAGGACAACAACAAGCAACTGGTCTGCAACAACAGCAGGCGGATCTAATTCCGCAACGTGTTTATTTTCACCAAGCGTTTACCCTGCTTCCGGGTTAACTTTCCAGTGGGCACCGCCTGCACCGCCTCCAACACCTGTACAGGTCAGACCCGTATATGGAGCCGTTGGCAGACCGCAGAACGATACTATTCAGTGGAACGCTTCATCCGGTGCGACAAATTACAATATGCAGCTTGCAACCGATACAACATTTTCAACATTGTTATACAGCGATACAAATTTGACCGGAACGCAATATACGATCGGCACATTATCTCCATTAGCTACATACTGGTGGAGAGTCCGTTCCAAGAACGCAGTTGGATGGAGCGCTTTTTCACCCGGATGGAAATTTAAGATCATGGGACCTGCAACCGTTCCGGTTCTGCTTACACCGGCTAATAATGCGGTGAACCAGCCTGTTGCATTGAGCTGTTTCTGGAGAAAAGCTGTTGACCAGACAGCCAGACCGCTTCCAATTCATATAATTTCTTTAGAGGGTGAATACTATCCTGACGCGGTTTCAAACTACTGGTTTGAAATTTACGCCGATACGGCAGCAGCACCCGTAGTAAGAGACTCAACTCTAACAGATACAACACGCGCGCTGACAGGATTAACAAACAACACAAATTACTGGTGGCGGGTAAAAGCAAAGAATAATCTCGGATGGGGTACGTTCTCTGCTTATTTCAAATTCACAACGGTGGTTGCCATACCGGCTGCGCCAAGTAATATTTACCCTGCAAACGGCTCAACTGGTATTATTCCTTCAACACTCATTGACTGGAGTTTAGTATCAGGCGCAGCAACTTACAAATTGCAGGTTTCAACTGATTCAACTTTTGCAACCGTACAGCTTGATACAACAGTAAGCACCGATAGCGTCAGAATACCTGTTGGCAGATTACTGAATAACACAAGGTATTACTGGCATGTAAGGTCACAGAATGCAGGCGGAAATAGTGCATACAGTCCGCTGTGGAACTACACAACATCTTTGGTAGGCGTTGTTAATACCGGGGAAATTCCGAAAGTCTTCAGGTTATACCATGCTTATCCAAATCCGTTTAACCCGGTTGCTACAATTAAGTTCGATATACCTGTAAGCTCAGCGGTTAATATTGAAATATTTAATTCAATCGGTCAGTCAGTAGGTACCCTGGTCAATTCAGATATGGAAGCAGGCTCATACTCGGTAATTTGGGATGCAGCCGGATCTTCAAGCGGAGTATATTTCTACAGACTCACTGCAGGCAGTTACACAGAAATACACAAAATGGTTCTGCTTAAATAGTTAATTTTACAAAATTGGTTGAAACGCCGGTTAACAGCCGGCGTTTTTTATTTCCACAGCATTTACTCCCATTTATTTATATTTTTGCTGATGAAAACGATATTAACTCTGCTGATACTCATTTCATCCATTCTGTACTCTCAGAACTCAGCCACTATCACATATAATTTTTACTCAAACGGCTCGCCGGCGGGTACCCCGCCATTAGTGCTTGAAGCATCCTCAAAAATTTCAAGATATACCAATGCTTCAGGCGAAACCTTTTACATTGATCACACTTCCGCAAAAACTTATCAATCAACCGCATTAAAAAACGGTGATATTGTCACCGATGAAGAGAGTATAAACAATTATCCCATTCCGGAGCTGCAAAGCGATACTATGACAATACTTGGCTACCTGTGCAAAAAGGCGCATGTAGTTATTCGCTCTAATCATATTGATATTTGGTACACAACTCAAACGGAATTTAAAGGAACGCCATCTGTAAATATTGGTCCTGCACTTGGACTTGTTCTTAAAATTATCCGAAACGGTAACTTTGAAATTACCGCGGAAAAGTTAGAGGTCTCATCAGAAAATATATCACTACCTGCATCGTTTGGCGAAATTGTTGAATTGCCATACTACAGATATAAAGTAACAGCGCAGAATTATACAACGGTCAATATTTTCCAAAATGAAAAAATAAACTATGGCGATAAGCCCGTAAACCTGCTTACTAACTCACCGGATATAACTTACCGCTTTTCTGAAGGCACTGTGATATTACGGAAAGTTAAGCTCCCTGAAAATATGGGCGCGCATTCCGTTGTTGCGGAGCTCACCGAACGCTCTACGGGGGATGCATATGACAGAACGGGCTCATTATTTATTATTCCCGATATCACAAAAGATACTTCCCTCACATTTATTGACGCCTTCATAAACGGCATAAAGGCTCTGCCTCTATATGAAACGAAAAATAAAAAAGATTACCGGGGATTTACTTTAACTGATAAATACACGCCGCCAATTGAATTGATGCGATTTATCACACCGTTTGGCATTGGGCACTACAACAGCCAGGTACAGGTTTACAATACGGTATGGCAGGACTCCGTTACATACAAACAGGATATAACAAATCTTCTGCCTGCTTTGCAGGGGGAAGTGTGGTTCGGTATTTTTATTGGCTGCTATGATAAAGGCGGACATAATGTGAGCCTGAACTTAAAATATTATCCTGATGATGTTCCGCAGGAACCTGCACCTGTAAGTAAGGAATGGATACAGCCGCTCTTATTTACAACCAACATCATGGAAGCAAACTCACAGGAGTATGCTACAATTTTTGGCAGTGATACATTAAAGGTCACTGTTGATATACCCGAAGGATTAAAGTCATTGACCCTGCGTTATATAAGCACCGGTCACGGCGGCTGGGGCGGTGGTGATGAGTTCAATAAAAAAGTGAATTACATTTTTGCAGATGGTAAACCCGTATACAGCTTTATCCCCTGGCGTGATGATTGTGGTATGTACAGAAAATATAATCCCGCTTCGGGGAATTTCCCAAACGGCATGTCATCAAGCGATTTCAGCCGCTCAGGCTGGTGCCCGGGCTCAACATCACTGCCGGTTGATATCCCGTTAAACTTAAAGCCCGGCAGGCATACATTTTCGGTTTACATACCAATGGGCAAACCTGAAGGTACAAGCTTCAGCGCATGGAATGTATCAGCCGTGCTTATCGGCAAGTACTAAATCATATACCCCCTCTTAATCTCCCACATACCGTTGGTAGTCCTTCGGCCTGTTAGGGGGAGAAGAGAACACAACGAAGTTGTGTTCGAAGTAGGCGTAATAACAATAATTAAAACCCCGAAGGGGTGTAATACAC
>JABFSP010000338.1 GCA_013140565.1 Ignavibacteria bacterium | reverse complement strand
ATAATATACTATTTTTAAGAGAAACAATATTAATTTAATTTCAGTTATATTTGAATTTATTAACATAAAATCATATTAATGCTGGCATTTACCTGCGATATTGACTGGGCACCGGAAGAAGTTATAGCAGATACGCTGAATATTTTTGAAATATTTGGGGTTAAATGCACTCTTTTTTCAACTCACCATTCGCTTGAGCTAACTAAATCAAACAGGAAGCTTTTTGAAATAGGTATTCATCCTAACTTTCACCCGCTGCTTCGCGGAAACAGTTCAAAGACTTATGAAGATATCCTTGATGAAATACTGGAAATTCATCCCGAAGCGGTTGGAGTACGAACTCACACAATGATGCAAAGTATTGCGATACTGCAGAAATTTGCGGATAAAAAGCTGCTATACGAAGCCAATACTTTCATGCCGTACCAGTACGGATTAAAGGCATTTAAACTCTGGAATAACCTGGTTCGAATTCCATTTAACTGGGAAGATGACGTTCACTGGGCATATGGCTACAGTTTTGAAGACGCACGTATTGATATTGAGGCTGAGGATCTTGTAATTTTTGACTTCCACCCTATTCACATTTTCCTGAATACCGAAAATAAATACAGGTATAATGAAGCTAGGAATTTCCTGAATGACTCAAAAAGGCTAATGGAGTATAGGAATACGGAAGTTCCCGGAACAAGAGACCTCCTTATGAACCTGCTTAAAAGATGTAAAGAAAAAGAAATGGTCACTCATAAATTAAAAGATATAGCATATTCCTGTCTATCGGAAAGCTACCTGTAAAATAAATATTTCTATGAAGAATAATTTCAGATCAAAAAAAGTACTCATAACCGGCGGACTGGGTTTCGTTGGAAGTAACCTGAGCATTAAACTTGCCGGACTTGGCGCGGATGTGCTGATTGTTGATAACATGCTGCCCAGGCAGGGAGGGAATGTGTTCAACATTGATCCTGTAAAGGAGAAAGTGAAATTAAATATATCTGATATCAGAAATCCTACATCAATGAACCACCTTGTTAAGGGAATGGATTATGTGTTTCACATCGCAGGACAGGTAAATCATGTTGACAGCGTTAAAAATCCGCTGAACGATCTTTCCATCAATGTAGAAGGAACACTTGTCTTAATGGAAGCACTGAGAACGAATAATCCGGGTGCTAAAGTCATTTTTACAGGTACGCGGGGTGAATATGGTTCTTCATTATCTCTTCCTGTGTCAGAAGACCACGCGATAAATCCAATTGGCATATATGCCATAACGAACTTTGCCGCAGAAAGAATTGTATTAACATATCATAATTTACACCATATAAAATCCCTCTGTTTAAGGGTGACCAATACGTTCGGGCCGCGCCATCAAATGGCGCACAATGAATACGGAGTATTCAACTGGTTCATCAGGAAAGCTATGGATAACGAAGTTATCCCGATTTTCGGGGACGGAAGGATATTAAGGGATTACCTGTACATAGATGACCTTGTAAATTCACTTGTGATGATTGCTGAAAATGAAGAGTCCTACGGGGATGTTTATAATATCGGTTCAGGTGTTCCTGTAAGTTTCATTGAACTGGCTAATATAATAATCAAAATTGCCGGTTCAGGAAGGGTTGAATACACTGATTTTACTTCCGAGCGCAAAGCGCTTGAGCCTGGTGACTATTACGCGAATATCACCAAGATCAAAGAAGCGATCGGCTGGGAACCTGAAACATCAATGGAAGATGGGATCAAAAAAACCATAGAATTCTATAAGAAGAATAAAAAGAATTACTGGGAATAATATGATCAAAAGAGTTGCTGTATGCGGCCAGAAAGAAATTGCGATCGGGTGTACTTCGATATTACTTGAAAAAAACGCGGAGGTTGTATTCGTTGCTCCCAATTCCTCAGATACAGGAACAGATACCTTGCAGCCTTCTTTCAGAAAATGGGCAGAAGGAAGGAAATTAAGAATCACAGGATCTGATCATTCGACTCTTAAAAAGGAAATTAAAGAACAAAACATTGATCTGCTGTTTTCCGTTTATTATGATAAGATCTTAAAGAAAGACCTGATAACCTCTCTTCCGAAAGGAATTGTAAATATCCATTTATCAGAACTGCCAAGGTACAGAGGCATTGCCCCGGTAACATTTGCCATAATGAATGGAGAAGAAGAACACGGAGTTTCACTCCATTACATTGATGAGGGTGTTGATAGGGGCGATGTGATTGCGCAAAGAAAGATTAACATAAAAGATCTGAACGCCAACGAAGCATTTAATCTGGCAACAAAAGAATGCATTGAACTTTTCAAAGATAGCATTGATGATATCCTTAAAGGTACAAATAAAAGAACTCGGCAGGATAACTCAAAAGCATTATACTATTCATACAAATCTATTGACTGGAGCAGTATCCACATAATTGAGAATAATAATCTGTTTTTCAACAGAGATACCCGGTCAGTTTATAACTGGCTCAGGGCTTTCATCTTTCCTCCTTTACAATACCCGCTGCTTAGACTGGAAAACATTGCATATGAAATCCACCGCTCAGAACCGGTTTACGAACATAATAATTTTGAAAAACCCGGCACCGTGATCAGGATTGAAACATTGGATGGAGAGTTTATAGGTGCTGTAATAGCAACGCATGATGGATATATCAGACTAAAAATGAAGAAAAAGGCTTAGGGTCACTATGAGCAAGAAAGTTTTTTTAGGCCTGAATAATACAGCCGGTGTACTTACCAGATTAAAAGCAGGATTCACCCAAAATGGGATCGATTCTGATTTCTATTCTTTCAATGAACATATTTTTGGATATGAAACAGACCTCCTTTTAAAGTACAGCCGTAACCGGCTATCCAGGGTCTTTCAGAAAACTTCATTGATTTTCAAATTACTAATAAAATATAAATATTTCATTTTTGATTCCTCTTCAACGCTGCTGCCTGCTCACAGGGATATTAAAATATTCAGAATGTTTGGTAAAAAATGTATGATGATATTTACCGGTTGTGATATCAGACTGCCAAAAGAAGTTGAGAAATATAAATGGAACCCTTGCCGTGACTGCACCAATGAATATAAAAGTTTTGTTGGATGCGTAATAGATACAAAACCTGAAATGATCAGGATGGTTGAAAAGAATTTTGACATAATTGTAAGCGCAGAAGAAGCCGCAGGGTCACTCAGCAGAAAATATCATCCGGCATTATTCCCGGTTGACCTTGAAAAGTTTACCTATACCGGTGTTAACCCGGGAAGAAAATTGAAGATATTGCATGCTCCTTCTAATCCTGAGTACAAGGGTACGGGATATATCCTGGACGCGATAGAAAAGCTCAAAGGAGAGTTTGAATTTGAATTCAAAATAGTTAACAATGTTACGGCTGAGGAATTATATAAAGAGATCGAAAAGACGGATCTTGTCATAGACCAGATGCTCGTAGGTTTTTACGGTCTGCTTTCTATTGAAAGTATGGCTATGGGTAAACCGGTTGTCTGCTATATCAGAGAGGATATTTCAGCCGTTTCACCCGAAGAAATGCCGGTAATAAATGCCAATCCCGATAATCTGTATGAAGTCTTGAAAAAGATACTATTGAATCCTTCTGAGCTTATAGATGCGGGAATCCGTTCAAGGGAATATGTTGAAAAATATCATAATGCAAAGTTCATTGCCAAACAATATTTCGGTCTGCTGGAAAGGACGATATAAGGGTGCTAAAAAGGTTCTTTAAAGAATCGTTGATCTACGGATTAAGCACCTATGTACAGAAATTCATTGGCGTTTTTCTGCTTCCGCTGTATACAGCATTATTAACCCCTGAAGATTACGGAATTCTTGACCTGCTTGGCACTGTGGCGATTATCAGCATTTACCTTGTGGTTTCGGGCACAGATTCATCTCTCAGCTATTATTACTTCAGGAAAGAACACATAAAAGAAAGACCTGTAATGGTCTCCTCAACTCTTATTATCAGAATTACTTTCGCATCAGCCGCATTCATTCTTGTTGGACTGCTTTCTTACAAACTTACATTCCTGATATTCGGAAAGGACTATTCACTGTTCCTTATACTGACAGGAATATCACTTGCAGTACAATCCGTATATTCTTTCTTTACTGATCTTATCAGGTTTGAAAAGCGTCCATGGATATTTACATGGGTCTCGGTTTCAAATCTGCTTGTAAATGTTGGTCTGAATATTTACTTCATTCTGATACTGAGAAAAGGAGTATGGGGCGCCATTATGGCAAGTGTAATTTCATACGGGTTAATGGCGGCATTTACGATATTCTATGTGTTCAAAAGGTATGGAATCCACTTTTCTTCATCATGGGCTAAGAAGATACTTGCTTACGGCAGCCCTTTGATCGGTACAGCCTTTGCAGTATGGATACTTACCACAACAGACAGATACTTCCTGGCGCACTACCGGAATATTGCAGATATTGGTATATACGCGGTTGGTTTCAAACTGGCTTCCTTTTTGGGGCTCGTATCAGGTGCTCTGCAGATGGCCTGGGCTCCATATGCAATGGATATTCAGTACGAACCGAATGCAAAAAAGATCTACGCTAAAGTCTTTTTTATCTACTTCGTCGTAAACATAATGGCGGTTTTCTTTATTTCAATGTTTTCGATAGATATATTGAAAATATTCACTCAGCCTGCTTATTATTCAGCAAAGGCTGTAGTCCCCTTTTTATGTATGAGTGTAGTGTTTTTCAGCGGGTACTTTATTGTTGCCATAGGGATAGCAATAACAAAAAAGGCGCGTCATACAATATGGATAACTCTAACTGCGGCCGTAGTGAATATAGTAATGAACTTCTTCCTCACCCCCGCTATCGGCGCAGTAGGCGCTGCATTATCAATAATGACTGCAAACTTTATTATTTTTCTGCTGACTCTTTCAGTATCTCAGAAACTCTACCCCGTTGACTACGGGTATTTCAGGATTGCGGCATTATTCCTGCCAGCGACGATCATAGTTGCAGTAAGTTATTATTATGATCTTAAGTTTGCCATAAGGATAGTTCTGGGTGTTGTATATTTCGCATCAGCAGGTACATATCTATATCTTAACCTGCGGAATTCCGATGAAATGAAAATGATATTTAAGAAAATTAAAAGTATGGGTTCAAAAAATAAACCTGCCGATACTGCAATTGCACCTGATGATACTCCTGAAAATCCCGCTTAAGAAAGTCATATCTTCTGTACTCTAACCTGCATAATTCTGTTACCTGATTTTTTTGTAATCACAAAACTCATTCCCTTAAAATCAATTCTTTCATAAACTTCGGGAATGTGCCCTGTAACTTTTTGTAAAAACCCGTTAAGTGTCTGGTAATCAGGGTCTTCAGGAAGGCTTGTTTTGAATTTTGCGTTAAAATTCTCTATTGAAATTATAGGATTAACCAGATATACGCCGCTTTTTTCACTTACTACTTCCTGCGTTTCATCAACATCATATTCATCCTGTATCTCTCCCACAATTTCCTCAATGATATCTTCAATCGTCACCAAACCTTCAACACCACCGTATTCATCAACCACAACAGCCATGTGAACTTTATTGCGCTGCATTTCCTTAAGCAGGTTACCTATTTGTTTAGTTGATGAAACAAAAAACGCCGGACGGATAATATCCTGCAGCGCGATTAGTTCCCTGTGTTCCGATGCGGATATAAGATCCTTCGTGTAAATGATACCAACAATGTTATCAATTGTTTCCTTGTAAACAGGAATTCTTGAAAATCCTTCTTCGGTAACTTTCTGGAATATCTCGTCGCGTGAGTCTTCAAGATTTATAGCTATCATATGGTTCCTTGGAACCATTATTTCACTTGCCTGCTTATCGTTGAACTCAAATATTTTTTCAATAAGCTGATGCTCGGTTTGGTCAATGGCACCGGATTTACGTCCTTCTGAAATAAGCAAACGTAATTCTTCTTCGGAGTTGATGCGCTCGGAATCAGGTACCTGCTGAATGCCGATAAGCCTTAAAATAAAATTAGCGGCGTGATTCAGCATCCATACGATCGGTTTGAATGTAATATAGAATATATTAAGCGGAATTGCTATAATCAGAGAAACTGATTTAGGGGATTTTATCGCAAGCATTTTTGGAGCCTGTTCACCCAGCGATATATGCAGGAATGTTAAAAAAATAAATCCAACTATAATTGAAAGTGTATGAATGGTTTGCTCATTTGTCATTCCAAACCAGATAAATATCGGACTCAACAGCTTCGCTGTAACCGGTTCACCAACCCAGCCAAGTCCCAGAGATGTCATTGTAATACCAACCTGCGAAGCTGAAAGATACGCATCCAGATTGGAGAGTATCTTTACAGTGATCTTTGCGCGTTTATTATTCTTATCCGCAAGCGGCTGAATTTGTGTAGTACGTACTTTTACAATTGCAAATTCCGCTGCCACAAAAAACGCATTTGCAAAAATGATAAGCAAAACCAGAAATAATTCAAAAAGTACACTTTCAAGATGCATTTACCGGGTATTAACTTTACAAAAATTTACACAAAAAACCGAACTTTTACTCACTTTTTTTAC
>JABFSP010000151.1 GCA_013140565.1 Ignavibacteria bacterium | reverse complement strand
CTATTATGCAAATTTATCTTATTCAATATTAATAATTTAGTCAAAATTTCGCGTAATTTCAAATAGCCTAAACTAATGAATTTACAAATTTTGTGTTTTTAAGCGTTCCTTTATCAAAAATCTGCTCGTAACAAGCAGCATAATTCCGCCAATAAGGTTTGAAGCTACAACAAGGTACATCGCTTTCTGCAGGTCGCTTGCGTCAGATACCACACCTATTAATGCCGGTGCCGGAGTCGAACCGATCAGGTGAACTGTGAATAAATAAAACGCGAAAGCTGTAGCTTTAAGTGAACCGGGGACAATATCCTGTATCAGAGCAACCATTGGCCCATAATAAAAAGTCATCAAATATGTTGCCAGTACAAGTGTAATTAAAAGCAGTATCTCATTCTGAGTTGTCAGCGTAATATACATTAGCGGTGTGGCAAGGATAAACGCAATTGCCATTGCAAGCGATCTTGGTTTTTTATATTTATTATACAAAAGGTCACTGAAGTATCCGCCTGAATAGATCCCGATGGGTCCGCCGATGATAACAGCAAGCCCTATGGTGATTGAAGCCTGGTCAACTGAATAATTATGGAATCGTATAAAGAACTGAGTCATCCAGCTTATTATAGCTGAAGAAGTGAAGGTGAGCATAATGCCGGATAGCAGTGTTAACACGTAAGCGGGAGTTTTAAAAAGCTGAAAAATATTTTTTCTGTTAACTTCAGCAGTGCTTTTGTGTTCATGCTTTGCTTCTTTTATCCTGAGAGATGTAAGCGCAAGGATAATGCCCGGAATTGCGACAATAAAGAAACATGCCCGCCATCCAAGTTTTGAGCCAAGCACACCTGCAAGTATCATTCCAAGTGTGCCGCCAAAGAACATACCTAAATGGAATATTGAACTCGCGCGCGCGCGTTTTTCCAGCGGGAAATTATCCGCGATAAGCGAAGTTGCTGCCGGTGCGTATGAAGCTTCGCCAATTCCAACTGCGGCACGTGTGAACAAAAGCTGTGTGAAATTCTGGACTAATCCGGTTATAAAGGTTGCTACAGACCATAATGCAACTCCCATAGCAATAATATTTTTCCTTACCCATTTATCCGCCAATATTCCAAGCGGAACCGAAAATGAGGCGTGGATTATCATGAATACTGTTCCTATCAATCCAAGCTCAAAATCACTCAGGTTGAAATCAGCTTTCAGGAAACTGAACAAAGGAAATACTACCTGCCTGTCAAAATAATTGATAAATTCAATCAATGTCAAAACAAGTAATATCTTCGAGGGAGACTCGATTTTTTTCAAGCCGCTAACTTATCCTCTTTACCTTTTTAATATCTTATTAATGAGAATATTGTTTAAGAAGCTCTGTAAGCAATCTAACGCCATAACCTGTTGCGCCCGGTGTATGATAATCTTCAGCAGATTCACCAAGACCCATTGCAACGCTTGCTATATCAAGATGTGCCCATGGGTATTTATCCTGAACAAATTTCTTCAAAAATATTCCGCCCATAATTGTGCCGGCCTGTCTTGCAGGTCCTGCATTTTTTATATCAGCAATTTCGCTTTTCATTAACTTATCATATTCATCATAAAGCGGCATTTCCCAAACGCGTTCGTATGTTTTTTCGCCCGCTGCGAATATCTTTTTATTGAGCTCTTTATCATTGCCCATTAAACCAGCAAGCAGGTGACCGAAACATATAATTGCCGCACCTGTTAATGTGCAGAGATCAATTACAGCTTTAGGTTTGTAGTTACCTGCGTATTCAAGCGCGTCTGCAAGTATAAGCCTGCCTTCAGCGTCTGTGTTATCAATTTCAATTGTAATGCCGCCGTAGCTTTTAATTACATCACCCGGTTTGTATGCGCCTGCATCCGGCATATTTTCAACTGCAGGTATCAGACCTATCAGGTTCATTTTATATTTTAATCTTGCGATGGCTTCAAATGCACCAACAACAGCGGCTGCGCCGCCCATATCCATCTTCATCGCGTCCATTCCCGCAGCAGGTTTTATTGATATTCCGCCTGAATCAAATGTTACGCCTTTACCTACAAGTACAACGGGCTTTTCTGATTTATTTGCGCCGAAATACTGGAGGATTAAAAATCTTGGAGGATTTACACTTCCTTTTCCTACATTTATAACGCCGCCCATGTTAAGCTGTGCAATTTTTTTCTCATCAAATACAGTTACCTGGTAACCGGCTTTAATTGAAGATTTCTTTACATACTCGGCAAATTTATCGGGGGTTAAGAAGTTTGATGGTTCGTTTTCAAGTTCCCTTGCAACTATAGCCGCATCACAAATAACTTTCGCATCTTTTAATGCTTCCTGCGCCTCGCGGGTATACTTGGGTGAATCAGTAAAGAATATTACTTCATTGAACGGAACGAAATCATTTTTTGCGTGGTATTTTTTAGGTGAGTACTGTGTTAAAAACACACCTTCGCATATTGCCTGCATAATATCGTAGTGCGAAGCGTTGGTTACGCTTTTTATGTATGCAAGGTCCGGTACTTCAAACCCTACGGCAGTAAGCTTCATTGCATTCAGCTTTTTGGCTGCAGATGCATATGATTTCCTGATTATTTCAAGAGTTATTTCCTTTGAATTGCCCAGCCCTATTACCATTAACCTTTTGCTTCTGTTATCAGGTCCCAGGTATGTTAAAATAGATGTACTTGCTTTTGCCTTAAAATCATTGGTCTCAATTAACGTATCAAGGGTTCCTTTGAAAAGTGTATTTAACCAGTGCATTTTTGTTGATACCTGGTCATCAAAGGTTACCGATGAAACTACATCGGCTTTAATATCCTTGATCTTCTTTACATCATATTTGATTTTCATTTATATCTCCGCGTAAAATAAGTTTTATATTTTTTTAATTTTATTAATTTTTAGTTTTTCTGATTTCTATTTTCCTGGTACCATGTTGTCAATTGTTCATTTACCAATGAAATTTGACATTTGGATTTTGTCATTTGAAATTATGCTTCACAGATATTTTTCCGCCTTCTCAGTTACTTCCTTCTCCAGCTTTAGAATATCTGCCCCTACAACAAATGCTCCGGAAGCATTTTTATGACCGCCGCCTTTAAATTCTTTTGCCAATTCGTTCGAAAAAACTTTATCTTTGGACCGGAAGCTGAGCTTTACACCGCGTTTGGTCTGGGTCATTACAATACCAAGCTCAACAGTCTCAAGACTCATTAATTGTGAACTGAATCCTTCAATGGCATATTCATCTGTTGAAGTTTCTTCAAAATCTTTCTGAAGTATTATTGAATATGCAAGTTTGCCATCGTACAATAATGTAACGTTATTCAGAAATCTACCCAGCAGGTGAAGCCTGCCGATCGTTGCCTTGTTATATACTTCTGAATAAATATCGTATGGTTGCAATCCATACGTCAGCAGGTCAGCAATAATAGTATGAGTCTCTTCATCAGTACGGTTGAATTTAAATGAACCCGTATCCGTCATAATAGCTGTATATAATGCCAGCGCCATATCGGGGGTAATTATTTTTTTCCCGCCGCCGGAAGCTTCAATTTCTTTAAAGAACCTGTACAGCATTTCTCCCGTAGCAGGGGAATCTGTATCAACTATATATTCATCAAACAGCTCAGGGTTAAAACCCAGGTGATGATCTATCAGTATTTTTTTTGCTTTACTTGCCTGAATGTGGGGTGCAAGCGTTCTTACCCGCTCGTATTCATTGGTATCAAGTATAAAAATTACATCGGCACTCTCAATTAGTCCCTTATGCTTTACCTCATCAAATTGCTCGATCACCCGTTCCTTATCAAGGAATGTGTAATTATCAGGCGTAGGGGAGTAGTTTAAAATTCTGGCGTTTTTGCCAAGTGACTTTAAATATAACAGAAGAGCAATTTCACTGCCTATTGCATCCCCATCGGGGTTTACGTGGCTTGTTAATATAAACTCTTGATTATTATTAATTAAACTAACGATATCCCTATTCATCATGTCAAAAAAGTAATATAATTAAAAAATAAGGATTTAGCAATGATTTTTTATGATTGATTGCATGAAAACAATTTATGATGTCACTCTAAACCTATGTTACTAATCGGGACTCCCGGGAGCAAGTTTTATATATGACTAGCCACGGTCTTTAGAGCATTAATAGAGCTAAAATATAAATAAGTGCTTTTTTCCTGATTTGATTGATGACTGAATTTAAGCTCATCCAAATTCCTGAAAAGATGTGCCGCCGGCACGCTTTCATTTGATTTCCTCCTTATAATTCACCTTGTAAAGGTGTTATGTTTATTTTAACAAAACTAGTTTTTGTATTTCTTTATAGCCTGTTTCCGTGTTCAGCTTTATGAAATATATTCCGGTTGATAATTTAGTGCCATCAAATTTTATCTCATAATTTCCAGCACTCTGAACCTTTCCTGTTAGTTTGTATATAAATTTGCCTGTAATATCATAAATCGATATAGTTGTGTAGGTTTTTTCAGATAGTTTGTATCTAATTTTAGTAATAGGATTAAAAGGATTTGGGAAAGGAGCAAATAACTTATATTCTGTTATTATGTTTTGATTATTGATTACCGATATAATTGTAGTATCCGGGTTTTGAAAACCCCGCACATTACAAAATATATCTCCATTACTGCTAATTGTATTTTCCCACACAGAATACACTCTATCCTCCAATATCATGATGTCTGTTCCACTCTGTATTGAACCGGCGGGTGAGGAAACCGGGAACATATATGGGCTGCCGATTGGATTCCCAATTTCATTAAATCTTCTTCCGTAAAACTGGAATCTTCCGGCATAACTATCATCAGTCCAGGCGATAATGAATTTTTTGTCGAATCTCATTGCTGTAACGGATATACCAATATTGCCCGTATTTATGTTAGCTTTTGTATTTGTTCCCAATGTTGCAGCATTTGAATCATAGCACTGGAAATATATATCTCCGGTTGAAAACAATGATCTGTAATCTGTCCAACTGATTACAAATGTACCATTATAATTGGAACTAATTGTAGGGTTATTTTGATCCTTGGTTGAATCATTGTCATCGTTAACACGGATATTATTTCCGATTTTTATTCCTGATGTATTAAATCTTTGAAAGAAAATATCAAATTTATTCCCGGGGTATCTTCTATCGTCCTGCCAGGTAATTACAAAACTCATATCATTGTTTATTGCTATTCTTTGGTTGCCAGCTCCATTCTGTATTTCATTAACAACTGTTGATCCTCCTAATCTATTACCAGCGCTATCATATCGCTGACAAAAGACTAAATTGTATGTTGCAGCATATGGAATTCTATTCCATGTAAGTACAAAGTTGCCGTTTGAATCTGACTCAATATCTCCTGAAATCAATGCTAGGCTTGAAAAAGTTGAATCAACAACCCGTATAGGTTTGCTTAATTCATTTCCTATTTTGTCAAATCTTTGGTAATATAACTCAGCATCAAAACCACCATTAAAAATACTTACCCAAAAACAAATAAATTTACCATCTTTAAGGACTGATAATCCGAAAATTCCTGATGTATCATGCCCAATTCTGAAGTTATTCCCCATACCATTGCCATCTTTATCAAATATCTGACAATATATTTGTGATGAATTATTTGCAATGGAGCTTCTTCTGTCATTCCAAGCGACAACAAAATTACCAGAACTATCAACACCAATTTTAGCACTACTTTGAGTTCGTGTAGTTATATCATCGTTTACCTTGAAATCGTTAATATACGCATCAATAAATTGCCCGCTAATCGGTGTAATTATTGCAGTAAAAAAAACAAAACAAATAATATTTCGGAATATTTTCGAAAGGAAAAAAGAATCTCGCAATTTATAAAACATATTGTGCATAATTACTTTTTATAAGTTTAAAGTAATTTAGCCATAAAATCTATAAAATTTCACATAAAGGCATTTGCCTAAAGAATGATTTCAATTTATAATACAAATATAATGTAAGATTTTTGTGTATACAACTTATAACACGCTACGATGCGCTTAACTGCACACCCTTGCAATCAAAGTAGGCAGAATCATCATCATACTTAGCTTTCCATTTCCTGTTTGCTATCATTTTCAGGTTATCAACCACATCATCAACTTCGCTTTC
The DNA here is from genome assembly GCA_013140565.1 of Ignavibacteria bacterium. GTDB lineage: Bacteria > Bacteroidota > Ignavibacteria > Tepidaquicellales > OLB5 > OLB5. The sequence continues at coordinate 506 of JABFSP010000151.1, read as the reverse complement.
AGTGTTAAAGATACCAAACGATATCCTTACAGCTCCGCCGATATCAAACTTCTCGCCGCGCCTTAAGCGATCAATTATTTCTTCGGAATCATTGCGACCAAGTAAAAAGCTAAGGTAGGGGTGAGCGCAGAATCTGCCGTTACGTGTAGCGATTGCACCTTCGTGATTAAGTATATCAGCAACAAGACCGTTACTCAGCTCGCCAATATTAAATGTAATTACACCAAGTCTATTGCCGGCGGGTATATCACCCAGAATATTTATCTCTGGTACATCCTTCAATCTATTAAGTGCGTATTCCGTTAACTCAACTTCATGCTGCCTTACGTTATCAAGTCCCGCAGCGGATAAAAAGTTCAGCGATTCCGCAAGCGCAATCGCGCCGGCTATGTTAGGTGTCCCGCCCTGGTGTCTATCAGGCGAGCTTGCGTAAATGTAATCATGTTCGCTTACATATAGAACCGTTCCGCCTCCAGGTGTATAGGGCTGAACCCTGTCGAGCACTT
>JABFSP010000012.1 GCA_013140565.1 Ignavibacteria bacterium | reverse complement strand
TATATTAACAATACAATTTTCAAAAATTATTAATTTGCTGATATTCATAGCATGAAGTGAAGTATTACGATGAATTCCTCACATTTTCAGCATATTCCCAATCTCTAAAAATAGCATACTAACTTTCATAAATAAACGCTAAATTACCAAATATATACGTTATAATGAAGAATATCGCTGTTTTAGGCTCTACCGGTTCAATAGGAAGAAATACACTGGAAGTTGTCAGAAATCTAAACAGGAACGGATTTCCGGTTTCGGTTAAATATATTTCGGCAAACTCAAATGTTGAGCTTCTTTCTCAGCAGATAGAGGAATTTAAGCCAAAAGCCGCGGTAATTTTCAATGAAGCAAGCTTTATCGAACTTAAATCACGTTCTTTAAATCATAAATGCGAAATTCTTTGCGGGCAGGCGGGCATTAACGAAATCGCTTCCCGGGATGATTTTGAGCTTGTTGTAAATGCGCTCGTTGGTTTCAGCGGCTTGATACCAACAATTGAGGCCATTAAACACGGCAAAGATATTGCGCTTGCCAACAAAGAATCACTTGTAGTAGCAGGGGAGCTTATTTATTCAATGCTCCGTGAGAGCAAATCACATCTGCTGCCGATCGATAGTGAGCACAGCGCTATACTGCAATGCCTGCAGGGCGAACCGATAGCGGAAGTATCACGGTTGATCTTAACTGCTTCAGGGGGACCCTTTCGGGAGCTATCCAAAGAGGAAATGAGTTCTGTAACAGTCGCCCAAGCGTTAAAGCATCCTAACTGGGTGATGGGTAATAAAATAACAATAGATTCCGCCACTTTGATGAACAAGGGTTTTGAAATTATTGAAGCTAAATGGTTGTTCAATATAGAAGCGGATAGCATTGATGTATTGATACACCCGCAGTCAATAATCCACTCAATGGTGGAATTTTCTGATGGCTCTGTGAAAGCGCAGCTTGGTGTGCCTGATATGAAAGTGCCGATACAGTACGCTTTAACATACCCCGGCAGAGTTAAGTCAGATTTCCCTAGAATTGACTTTAAACAGCTGAAAAATCTGACGTTTGATGAGCCTGACCTGGAAAAATTTGAGTGCCTTAAGCTGGCATATGATGTAATAAAATCGGGCGGCTCTTATCCAATAGTATTGAACGGGGCAAATGAGGCTGCAATTGACCTGTTTCTGAAGGAAAAAATCAGGTTTACCGATATTCCCGCGCTTATAAAAAGCGCCATGGATAAACACGAAAATCATGTTTCACCCAGCCTTGAAAATATTGTAAGCATCGATAGCTGGTCGAGGAAGTTTGTTTATGATTCAGCCGCAGAGCTGGTTTAGAATAAAAATTTGAGTTTAATAAAGTAAGAGTATTTAAATAGTAACATTGCGCTATAACTTTTTTTTTGGTTATAGTTTGCAAAAGGAGAAAAACAAAATAATATGGAAGTAGTAAGCACAATTCTTTATTTTCTTATAACGATCGTGATACTTGTTTTTGTACACGAGTTCGGTCACTTTGCCGCGGCAAAGCTTTGCAAAATGAAGGTGGATAAATTCTATCTGTTCTTCGATTTCTTCAATCTCCGCATCTTTAAATTCGTTAAAGGTGATACTGAGTACGGACTCGGTATATTCCCCTTAGGCGGATACGTTAAGGTTGCCGGAATGATAGATGAGAGCATGGATAAAGATTTCGTTAACCAGCCGCCACAGCCGTGGGAATTCCGTTCAAAGCCCGTTTGGCAGAGAATGTTCGTTATCACAGCAGGCGTTATTATGAATACGCTTTTAGCGTTCGCGATATTCTATACTATCAACCTTGTTGAAGGCAAACAGAAGATGGAAACCAACACAGTTGGTTACGTAACACCTAATTCAATTGCCGTGAAACACGGCATTCAGCCCGGCTCTCAGATAATTTCAGTGAACGGTAATCCCGTTAATTACTGGGATGATGTAAGGGGATACGTTTTCATTGAAGCAATGGGCGAAGATGTTACGCTTAAAGTTAAAACCGCCGGCGCTGAAAAAGTGATCTTTATACCCAAGAGTGAGTTAGTTGACCTCAATGAGCGTTCTTTCGGTATTTTCCCCGCGCAAATGGAGCCAATGATACAGCAGGTTGCTGAAACGGGTCCCGCAAAAACCCTTGGTTTGCAAAAAGGTGATGTAATTACCGAAGCAAACGGAAATCCGATTTCACACTCACAGCAGTTCGTTGATATCATAAAAGGCAATGCCGGAAAAGATATAGCCGTTAAATGGAACAGGAATGGTTCCGTTATGAACGGTATTGTAAAACCTGATGCAGACAGCACAATCGGTATAGGCATTGGTAAATACACGGGTACTGTAAAGACTATAAATTATAATGTAATTTCTGCAATACCACAGGGAGCGAATGATCTGTGGCACTACGGTGTAGTGCTGTTCGTTAAATCAATGTGGAAAATAATAAAGGGTGATATAGCTTTCAGCAAGGCAGTAGGTGGACCCGTAAAGATTGCGCAGTATGCAGGTCAATCAGCCGAAGGCGGCTTCCTTTCATTCCTTGGCTTCATGGCGATGCTTTCAATTACGCTTGCAATTATTAATATTCTGCCCTTCCCGGCGCTTGATGGCGGACATTTTATGTTCTTGCTGTATGAGGGGATCTTCCGCAAGCCTGTTTCGCACAAAATACAGATAGTAGTGCAGAATGTAGGCTTTATAGTACTTATGGCGTTTATGGCATTTGTAGTTTATAATGATATTATTAACATATAAAATTAATTAAATATTTTTGTTAAAATGACCGGCATTAAAAAAGCTGGTCATTTTTTATTTATGAAAACTGACCGGTATTTTATAATTGATTTTGACAGTACGTTCGTTAAGGTTGAAGCCCTTGATGAACTGGCTGAAATATCTCTTAAGGCCCACCCCGGAAAGGAAGCCTTATGTGCACAGATCCGCGGACTGACCGATGCCGCAATGAATGGTGAAATGACATTCCCCGTTTCACTTACAAAACGGATTACATTATTGAATGCGGATAGAAGCCATATTGAAAAGCTCGTAAAGAAATTGAATAAAAAGGTATCTCAATCAGTTACAACAAACAAGGATTTTTTCAGGAAGTATGCCGCAAATATTATTGTCGTATCCGGAGGATTTAAAGAATATATCATCCCGGTTGTCAGCAGGTTCTGCATCCCTGCAAAAAATGTATATGCCAATTCATTTGTTTACAGCAATAAGGGCAAAATCACAGGTTTTGATAAAACCTGCCTGCTGGCGCAGGCGGGAGGCAAGGTTAAGCAGCTAAGGAAACTTAAGTTAAAAGGTGAGCTCATAGCCATTGGCGATGGCCATACTGACTACGAGCTTAAGGAATCCGGGTTAATTTCAAAATTCTACGTCTTCACAGAAAATATAGAGCGGCTTGCAGTTATGAAAAAAGCTGACCACGTAACACCGAGCTTTGATGAATTTTTATATATATCCAAATTACCAATGAGTATATCATATCCTAAAAACAGAATAAAAGTACTGCTGCTTGAAAATATTCACAAAGATGCTATGCAGCTTTTTAAAGCCGAAGGCTATAGTGTGGAGTCTGTTACCAAGAGCCTTGGCGAAAATGAACTTGCCGAAAAAATTAAGGACGTTTCAATTCTCGGCATTCGTTCCAAAACCATTGTATCAGAAAAAGTGCTTGCCAAAGCTAAAAAACTTCTGGCAGTTGGCGCATTTTGCGTTGGTACAAATCAAATTGACCTGGATGCCTGCTTAAGCAGAGGAATAATAGCATTCAATGCGCCTTTCAGCAATACACGCAGCGTTGTTGAGCTTGTTGTGGGTGAAATTATCCTGCTTATGCGCGGCATATTTGATAAAAGCCGTAACCTTCACAATGGAGTGTGGGATAAATCTTCACAGGGCAGTTATGAAGTACGCGGCAAGAAGCTGGGGATTATAGGTTACGGTAAAATTGGCTCACAGCTTTCAGTGTTAGCCGAGGATATGGGAATGGAAGTGTATTACTATGATGTTCTTGAAAAGCTTGCGCTTGGCAATGCCAGGAAATGCCACTCACTGAAAGAGCTGCTTAAGAAAGCTGATATTGTTACTGTTCATGTAGATGGAAGTGAACAGAATACAAATATGATAGGGGAGAAAGAATTCCGGCAAATGAAAGAAGGCGTGATTTTCCTTAACTTAAGCCGGGGTTTTGTGGTTGATATCGACGCATTGGCAAACAGCATTAATTCAGGTAAAGTACGCGGCGCATCTGTTGATGTATTTCCTTATGAGCCTGTAAGCAATGATGAAAAATTTGTAAGCAGGCTTCAGGGTCTGCCTAACGTTGTGCTTACGCCGCACATTGGCGGCAGCACTGATGAAGCGCAACGCGATATAGCCAATTTTGTTCCTCGCAAGATGATAGATTTTATCAACAGCGGTAATTCATATTACAGCGTTAATTTTCCAAACATCCAGCTGCCATCATTTGAAAATGCGCACAGGCTTATTCATATTCACCATAACACGCCGGGTATACTTGCAAAAATCAACGCAGTATTCGCTAAGAATAATATCAATATCATAGGGCAGTATCTTAAAACCAATGAGTTGATCGGGTATGTTATAACAGATATCAGCAAAAAGTATGACCCGAAGGTGATAAATGAACTGAAGGGGATTGATCATACAATTAAGTTCAGGATTTTGTATTAGTTGTTTTTGTCATTCCCGAGAAAGCGGGAATCTTTTTTCTATAATCTTTTTTTTAAAGTAAACAGGATTTTTGAAAAAAATTAAATCTAATAAGTAATACGGCCTTTTTGAATTATTTTAGGTCTCAGGCTTTAGTAAATTTGTAATATAGTATTAGATTATGGAGATCAAAAATCTCAGAAAATTATCCATTAAATAATAATTTGTTAACCCAGGCAGTATTTATAGTAATTCTCATTTTAGTTAACGCAATTTTTGTGGTGACTGAGTATGCTATAATCCGTGTTCGCTCCGCTGAAATTGACGCCCTCGCCGCCAAAGGCAATCTTAGGGCAATGCGTGCAAAAGGTGTAATTGGCGATCTTGATAAATATATTTCTGCTACGCAGCTTGGTATTACATTTGTAAACCTGCTATTAGGCTGGGTTGGTGAAGATATTTTTATACATCTCCTGCAGCCGTTGTTTATATCACTCGGAATTTCAGATTCGTTCAGTCAGACCTTAGCTGTTATATTCGGGCTCCTTATAATTACTTATTTTACAATTACAATTGGTGAGCTGACTCCAAAAGCTTTCGCTATCAGGAAGTATTTGAGCGCGACATTATGGCTTTCATACCCGCTGACAATTTTCTACAAAATTTTCAAACCGTTCATATGGCTGCTTAATGTTTCTGCTGCGCTTATTATCAGGCTAATGGGAATTAAACCGCTGGAAAATGACAGCGGAATTCACAGCCAGGAGGAGATAAGGCAGGTCATTTTGCAGGGCAGAAAAGCCGGTGTGATTGATAAAACCGAGCAGCAGCTAATCGAAAAAATATTTGATTTCAACGATAAGCTTACAAAGGAAATAATGGTTCACCGCGGTGAAATGATAGTATTGAATATCAACGATAGCCGCGAGAAGATATATGAAGTTGTGACCGAAGAGGGTTATTCAAGGATTCCCGTTTACAAAGATACCGTTGATAATATTATCGGAATAATTTACACTAAAGATCTCATTTCCGCTTCTGAGCACAGGCAGCTTATCATGCTTCATGATATTATCCGTCCGGCTTATTTTGTTTCTGAGACAAAGAATATCGGAATACTGCTTCGGGAATTCCAGAAGAATAAAGTCCATATGGGAATTGTAGTTAATGAATACGGCGGAGTTGAGGGTCTGGTTACGATGGAAGATATCATAGAAGAAATTACCGGTGAGATTATGGATGAATATGATACTGAATCACCTGATATAATTAAAGCAAAAGACCAGGAATACCTGGTCAATCCGTTTATTCCTGTAAATGAATTCAACGAAAAATTCAAAGCCTCAATCCCTTTGGATAAAGGCTATAATACTTTGGGCGGATTTTTGTATTACGTCACGGGTCACATACCTGAATTATATGAGCGCATAGATTATGCAGGATTTACCTTCATCATAACCTCCAAGCAGAGGAATACGATAAAGCAGGTTAAAGTGATCAAAAATAAAAAGTAATACTTACTTTACTCTTACAGGCAGCTCGCTGCCGATGAAGAATTGCCCGTTAATTCCCTGAACATCTACCGGAATCTTATCGCCAAATACACTTCTGCCGTTTATTGAACTTATATCTACCTTCAGGTTCTTGCTTGAACTGCCGTCAATTCTTTGCAAATCTATCGGCAAATATCCCCCTGAAATTGAATATCCGTTAATTGTCTTCAGGTTAACATCCTGAACTGTATCATATGCGTTTGCATCCCCCGGGCCGAAGTATATGTTTACTGTTATAAGCAGCAGACATGCTGCAATAACTGTCAAAACGCCTTTGGAGTATTTATCCAGGTTTACGGTTGTTTTTACTGTGTTTGTATTGATTTCTGTCATTTTTAGGCTTCCTTTCATGTTTTGCACAGAAATAAAAGTGCAGTGTATTTTGATGAGTATATTTGTTATATTTACATTGAAAAT
>JABFSP010000087.1 GCA_013140565.1 Ignavibacteria bacterium | reverse complement strand
GGTAATGGTTGTACAGGGTATGAAAATATAATAGATAGCCTGCTTTCTAAACGGGGGGATACAGTCAGAAACTGTAATTATACTTACAGAGTATGCATTGATACGTCATTTATTTCATTTTTCAGTAATACATTTTCTTCGAAAGAGTATACTAATGAACGTGGAAATTTCCGAAGCGTATACTTAAAAGGAATTGGCAGAATCAGAAACGGGTGGGCAGAGCTCATGAACTATTGTTTTGATACACTGAAAGGATGTGTAATAAATGGGGTCCTGTATGGTGATACCAGTACCTTAGTCGGTATAAATCAGCTCAGCACAGAATTACCCGAAAGATTTGAATTATACCAAAACTATCCAAACCCGTTTAACCCGGTTACGCATTTCGGATTTCGGATCGCGGAATTCGGTTTGGTGAAATTAACGGTGTTTGATATGCTTGGAAAGGAAGTTGCAAAACTCGTTAATCAGCAACTGCAGCCTGGGAGTTACGAAGCTGACTGGGATGCATCTGCATTTCCAAGCGGTGTGTATTATTATAAACTTGAAAGTGGCAACTTTACAGAAACAAAAAAAATGGTTTTAATAAAATAGGAGCTCTAATGAAAAACACAATTATAATTTTAAGTATACTGCTCAATGCTTGCTTAATAGATTCAATTGAATCTCAATGGATACAAGATAATGTAATACCACAAAGCAGGTACGTTAATACGTTAACTGTAATGGGCAATAATTTGTTAGCCGGGACGGGAACATGGGCACGTAGTGGAAAAGTATATTTATCATCAGATAATGGAAACACCTGGAACCCAATTTCATTTTCGCAAATTTTTTATTCTCTAGATATTAGCGGAAATTATATATTTGCAGGAGTTAATCATTATTATGGTCTGTATTATACAACAGATATTGGTTCGACCTGGACACAAGCTATTCCTCTAAATATGATGAGTCAGCATGCTAAGAGTGTGCTTGCAAATGGCTCAAATGTATATGTTGGAGGTGAGGGTCCTGGTCATTTTGCCGTTTCTACAAATTATGGAACCAACTGGGTTATTACTTCTTTAAATAAAAATATCGCATCAATTTTATCAAACGGAAGTTATCTTTATGCAGGAACTTCAGGTGAGGGCGTTTTTGTAAGTACTAATAATGGTTCAAACTGGGTTCAATCTTCTCTTAATGACAAAAAAGTATCTTCAATGTTTGTAAAAGATAATAAAATATTTGCAGGCACAATTGGAAATGGAATTTTCACATCGACAAATAACGGTTTAAGCTGGAGTCAAAATTCGTTGAACTATCAATCAGTCCGTGATTTTGCTCAAAGCGGGATTTTTCTATTTGCCGGAACGGAAAAAGATGGTATTTATGTAACAACAAATGATGGTATCAACTGGTCACAAAGAAATGAAGGCATTCCGTTAACAGATTCAATTCTTTCGTTGTGTGTTTTTAATAATTACATCTTTGCAGGATCCAGCGATGGCGTATGGAGGAGGCCATTATCAGAGTTTACCGGGATAAAAAATATCTCAGTCCAAATTCCAAATGATTATTATCTTGATCAAAACTACCCTAATCCATTCAATCCTGTAACAAAAATAAAATTTGATATTCCTTCTTCTGTAGAGACGTCCCGTTGGGACGTCTTAATTACTATACACGATGTACTGGGTAAAGAAATCGCCATACTCGTCAACCAACAACTTCAGCCAGGAACTTACGAAGCTGATTGGGATGCATCAGCTTATCCAAGCGGTGTGTATTACTATAAACTGGAAAGTGGAGGCTTTTCGGAAACAAAAAAAATGGTTTTAATTAAATAGGAGTAATTATAATGAAAAAAATCTTAGTATTAATTTTTGTTATATTAATTTCAGGGAAAATTTATTCTCAGAATGATTTTTTTAATTTTCTTCCTCTTAAAGTAGGTAATACTTGGATTTACTCAGGGGGCAGCGGAGGTATAAGATTAAAAATAAACGGTACAACTATAGCCAATAATCATTTATATTATACATTTGAGCATTTAGGGACGCTTGCTTCATGTGCACAAGGACCCTGTACTCCCTTTTTAACAAATATCATATACCCTATGAGGATTGATTCAGTTACCGGGAATTTATTAATATTAATAGGTGGCAATACATGTCCTTGGTTAAGCGGTGAAGTATTGGTCGATTCATTGAAGATGAAAACCGGTGATATTATAAATAATAATTGTTTTTTTTCTACTTGTGGAGATACAAATGTGATGAATATTTTTGGAGTTTCAAGGAGAACCAAGCAGCTGGGTCAGCCTATAATGACATATTTTACACAGAAAAGATATGTATACGGAATTGGAATATACAGTGCGCTTAGAGGATGTTTTTTTTCATCTTGTGGATATAATTTGAACGGCTGCGTAATCGATGGCACAGTATATGGCGATACTGGATTTATTATCGGTATTAATAATATTAGCAATGAAATTCCGAATGAGTTTTCATTATCCCAAAACTATCCTAATCCGTTCAACCCTGTAACGCATTTCGGATTTCGGATTGCTAAATTCGGATTTGTTAAGCTTACAGTTTACGATGCTCTTGGAAAAGAAGTGCATGTACTTGTCAATCAGCAATTGCAGTCGGGCACTTATGAAGCAGATTGGGATGCATCGGCATACTCAAGCGGGGTATATTATTATAAATTAGAATCAGAAAACTTTACAGAAACCAGAAAAATGGTTTTGATAAAATAGGAGAATTAAAAATGAAAAACTTTTTGCTTATTTTTTTACTTAGCCTTTCTTTTTCAACCGGAATTAATGAGGTATATTCCTGGGATAGCGAAGCTGCTAAATTCTTTCCATTGGCTGTTGGCAACCAATGGTCATACAATTTAATAAGCCGCGGAGGAAACCCTATACCGTGTTATCCTAACAATCAATATAACTACATTATTACTATTACTGGTGATACCGTTTTTAATGGACATAAATATTATAAATTCAGCAATGGAGACAGGTTAAGAATTGACAGCGTCTCAATGAATGTCTATAAGTTTCTTGGGCAGGGTGAATGTATGATCGATAGTCTGCTGGCCAAAAAGAATAATCAGGTAAATAGTTGTAAACTGGCAGGTGTAATTACTGATACCAGTTTAGTATTGTTTGCGGGGGAAAATAGAAGAGCTACCAAGATCCAGGGAATAGGTTATTCAAGAAGGTTATTGTATGGTATTGGTGAATATTATTACGGAGGTTGTGAATTGGGCTCAGGTTTTGATCAGCAGCTCAACGGTTGTATAATAAACGGCGTTCAATATGGCCAAATGCTTGGATTGAACAACATCAGCAATGAACTTCCTTCGCATTTTACACTTTTCCAAAACTATCCAAACCCGTTCAATCCGGCTACAAAAATCAAATTTGCCGTAAGCGGCACATCAGCAGCGCAGACAACCCTTGCTGTGTATAATGTATTAGGTCATGAAGTTTCGGTTTTAGTCAATCAGCAATTGCAGCCGGGTACTTATGAAGCAGACTGGGACGCATCAGCATATCCAAGCGGTGTGTATTATTATAAGCTTGAAAGCGGTAGCTTTACCGAAACCAAAAAAATGGTTTTGATTAAATAAGGAGAAATTATGAAGAACCTTTTACTCGTCTTACTTCATTTCATCATTGTTTCATCATTTATTTCCAATAGCTATTCATGGGATTCAGAAGCAGCTAAATTTTATCCACTGGCAGTAGGTAATCAATGGTCATACCACAGGGTAGACAGAACAGGCTTCAATTGTATACAGATTTCAAATGAATATAATTATATTGTCACAGTGGTTACGGATACACTTATGCCTAACGGAAAAAGATATTTTAAACTTCAGGGTCCCTCAGTATCTTTTGAACGAATAGACAGTGTTACTATGAATGTTTATAAATATTCGGGAAGCGGAGAATGTTTAATAGACAGTTTATTTGCCAGGTTAAATAATATCTTTAACAGCTGCAGGCAGTTAAATAACGCGGGACAATTCCAGGTGCAGGATACAAATAGTATTGTTTTCTTGAATGAATCAAGGAGAGTTAAAAATATAAGAGGAAATTTACTTATTGGTCATCAATATATTTTGATGTATGGCATGGGTTTGTACAGAGAAAGTGCGTGTGAAAACGGGGGAGCAATTATTACATTGAATGGCTGTATTATTAATAATGTTCTGTATGGTGCGATGCTTGGAATAGTTAAAACTGGAGAGTTGCAACCGGACAAATTTTCTTTATCCCAAAACTTTCCAAACCCGTTCAATCCGGCTACAAAAATCAAATTTGCCGTAAGCGGCACATCAGCAACGCAGACAACCCTTGCTGTGTATAATGTATTAGGTCATGAAGTTTCGGTTTTAGTCAGTCAGCAATTACAGCCCGGCACATATGAAGCTGACTGGGATGCATCAGCATACCCAAGTGGAGTGTATTATTATAAGCTCGACGTGGATCCTTCGAACTTAGAGACAAGTCAAGCAAGTTCAGGACGAGGTTTTACAGAAACAAAGAAAATGGTTTTGATAAAATAAAAATGAAATGAAAATAATAATAGTAACTTTATCAATTTTAATCTGCGGGATTTTTACAGTTTCGTATCCTTTAGATACTGCCGCTGTAAAATATTATCCGCTGGCTGTGGGAAATGTCTGGACATACAGCGGTTTTGGTTATCCGTGCTGCGGAGCCTTTAAATACAGAGAAAGAATTACTGGAACAATTAATACTAATGGGCATTTCTATTATATTCTTACAAAAACCCAGTCAAACGGTTCAACTGAAATCATCTACATAAGACTGGATTCAACTAAAGGTAATATCGTAGTAAATCAATCCGGGAGCTGTGCCTGGCTGCAAAATGAAAAAACCCGAGATAGTCTTGCTGCAAGGAGAGGTGATTCATCAAAATTCGACTGCAGCTTATATTACAGATGTACTGATACCCTAACTGGTTCGTATTTTGGATTTATAAAAAAGAAAAAATCTTTTGGCTGGTCGGATTTTTTTGAAGCAGGTGCAACGCGAACCTTCGCTATGGATTTCGGATTGGTTTCAATTTCATCTTTTGGACATACAAGCACTACAAGTGTTAATTTACAAGGCTGTTATATTAACGGAATATTATACGGGGATACTACCCTAACAAGTATAATATTAACTTCAACTGAAACACCAAATGAATTTTCATTATCCCAAAACTATCCAAACCCGTTCAACCCGGTTACAAAAATCAAATTTGCCGTAAGTGGCACATCAACAGCGCAGACAACCCTTGCTGTGTATAATGTATTAGGTCATGAAGTTTCGGTTCTAGTCAATCAGCAATTACAGCCGGGCACTTATGAAGCAGATTGGGATGCATCAGCATATCCAAGTGGAGTATATTACTATAAACTGGAAATCCGTCAAGCCGGATCTGCGAGTGGTTCATTTACAGAAACAAAAAAAATGGTGTTGATAAAGTGATAGAATTTCAAAATAAACTGAATTTTCGGGAATAGAAGACTATGTTTAAGATGATAGTAATTGTATTTATCTTCACCTCTTCTATATATTCACAATGGAGTGAATTACAATCAAATTCAAGCTCAGATTTTAATGATCTTGAATTGTTAAATTCATTAACGGGCTGGATTTCCGGTAATTCAGGAGTAATCATAAAAACTACTGATGGGGGAAATTCATGGCAGCCGTTCCAATACAATTCAAATTACCGGATGCATTCAGTTTGTTTTATTGACGCTAATACTGGCTACATTTTGGGATATTATTACCAAGATTTTCAGTTTCAGTTCAACGTTGTTTTAAAAACAAAGAATGGAGGAGTAAATTGGAATCAGATTTATTCAGGTATTGGATATAATGACAGGCTTTCTTTTAACTCTTTGGATTTCAATAATGCATCAACGGGATTTTTATGTACTTCCAGTTCAAATGGTTTTGTAGCCTCAGGTAATACGCGCAGATCTACTGATGGTGGTATCACATGGAATATATTACCTTTGCCCGCACATATAGCATATAAGAAAGTAATTTGCTCCGGGAATAACTCAGTATACGTTTGGGGCAGGTATAGTACCGATGTTCCGGGTTATGATACAAATTATATATTCAGGTCAACAGATTCCGGAAATAACTGGACTGAAGTGTTCAGGAGCAGGTTGGTTATATGGAATAATATGTTTGTGAACGGAAATATGGTTTTGCTGGCTGGTGATAAAAATGACTCAACCGGTTTTATTCTAAAATCGCTCAACTCAGGTTTTACATGGGATACTTTGACTTCGGGGAATGTTCCCAGAATATCAAATTTGTGTTTTCTGAATAATAATATTGGATGGATCACGGCATATGCAGGAAAGATCCTAATGACTGATAATGGAGGGGTTAACTGGTATTTACAGAGCACGCCAGGACAATATATGTTGTATGATATAGCTATTCTTCCTTCATGCATGGGTTTGGCTATAGGCGTGTACGGTAAGATCTTAAAAACCACAAATTGCGGAATTACAGGAACAATTAATGAAATTGGTAGTATTCCTGAAAAACATTCTCTTTTTCAAAACTATCCAAAACTGTTCAATCCGGTTACAAAAATAAAATTTGCCGTAAGTGGCATATCTG
>JABFSP010000369.1 GCA_013140565.1 Ignavibacteria bacterium | reverse complement strand
AAATAAAGACGGTACATGGAAACACGGAGGTAGAGATTTAACAAACAAAGAAATGAAATTTCTGGAAAAAATTGGTTGGAAAATACCTAAATAAATAATAAAATGATAGAAAAGGTAATAAAACAATGGATGCTTCAAATTATTCAAGATCATTCTTGGGAAAAACATAATGATTTACATATAGATGAAATTTCCGATAAATTTGTTGAATCAAATACATGGATAAATGGTGGATTCGATTGCTTTACTATAGCAAAAAAAATTAGGAATGAATTAAAATTACCATATTTTGTTGAATTGAGAATAGTCTTAAATTCCACTGATAGACCTAAGGGTATGAATTTTAAATCAATTTCTGATTTATTTCAAGAACTTTCTTGGACCCCACCATCCTTATATTTATATGAAAAAGGTTATGATTTGTTTCAAACTGCTTTAAAAAAGGCAATTAAAGTTGATTTTATTGATTTGAATCTCAATGATACTCAATGTTATTACTTTGAAACATTATCAACTGATGATCCTGAATACTACCGTTCTTTAGCTTTCGTGTCAGAACCATTGTAATTTTAAGCAGAGCCAAAAGCTCTGCTTATTTATTTGTATAAACTATCTCTTATAATTAAGTTGCGTAATATTGCAGCAAATGATGGAACCTGTCCAGCACTTGAAGCGGGAACGCTTGCCTGACTTATACAGCATAGCTGGAGAAGAGGGATATCAGTTAGAGAATCGTTCTTTCTCAAATGCTAATCAGCGATACAAATTTATGGCATCGCCACTCCTTTGGAGCCGGCAAAGAAAAAGACAAAGACCTTGAAAATAATTATGATTACTTTGGGGCCTGCCGAAGCCTCAACGCAGACAGGGTGCAAGATATTATCCCGAAGGGACGCCTCTGCGAAACAGCAAGATCATTATAAATGTATAAATTCAGCATAAAAATCTCTAAATTTCCCAAAAATTTCATTTTATCCCCGTTTTTTCCTGCCTTGAAAATTAATTCCCAAAAAGCTATATTTATAGCTAAAATCTAACTATAATTTAATGAGCACAAAAGCAGACAAGTATTACGAAACGACTTTTATAGTTGACTCGATATTCGAAGACGAAAGAGTTGATTCAATAGTCAACAAATATGCGAACTTCTTCAAAAAAAATGAAGGCGAAGTATTAAAAACAGAAAAATGGGGCAGAAGGAAACTTGCTTATCCAATTAAGAATAAGCCTACAGGCTCTTATGTATCCATAGAATTTACCGCTGATCCATCCGTTATTGCAAAGCTTGAAAGAGCATACCACCTGGATGATGATATCCTCAGGTTTTTAACCGTTTCTTTTGATAAAAAAACTCTTGACGAGCGTAATGCATACCTCGTTAAAAAAGAGCAGATAATGAAAGAAAGAGAAGCTGCAGCTCAGCAATTACAGCAGCAGCAATCAGCCGGAGCAGATACGGTTGCAGAAGCTAAGACCACTGAATAAACAAGTTTAGTCAACAATTAACATTTAACCGAAACCATCGGAGGAACAATGGCTGATTTAAAGATGCCCGAACTAAATTCGGTAATTATAGCAGGGAACCTTACAAAGGACCCTATATACAGACAGACCACAAATGGTACACCCGTTGTAAACTTTTCAGTTGCTTCGAACAGAAGATACCGTGACAGCAAAGACGAATGGCAGGAGGATGTTTGCTATGTTGGAGTTGTTGCATGGAATAAACTTGCCGAAAGCTGCAGAGATAAACTTAAAAAAGGTAACGCCTGCTTAGTTGAGGGCGAACTTCAGTCAAGGACATTTAAGACTGAAAAAGGAGACAGTAAAACCATTGTTGAAATAAAGGCCAGAAGGATCCAGTTCCTGAACAAAAAAGGATCCGGCGCAGGTGAGCATCATGATGAACCAACTGCATTTGAAGATGATTCATTTGAAAAACATTTATCACCTGAAGATACAGCTTTACTTGGCGAAACAGCACCGCCAGCTATATAAAGAATTTATAAACATACGCAGGTTTAATTTAGAGCCTGCATTTTTTCCTGATATATACCAAATGAAAATAATACTAAAACAAGATCACGACAATTTAGGTAAAACCGGTGAAGTAGTTAATGTAAAAGACGGCTTTGCAATGAATTACCTTATCCCGAACGGTGTTGCTATGAAAGCAAATACCAGCAACATGAAAGTCCTGGACGAGATAAAAAAACAGCAGGCTAAAAAGCTTGAAAAAGTTACCGCCGAGTCACAGAAACTCGCCGGCGAACTCTCAGGCGTTCAGCTTGAAATAAAGGCAAAAGCAGCCGATGATATTAAGCTTTTCGGTTCAGTAACCAATGGCACCATCGCTGAAGCACTTATTCATAAAGGATACACTATAGATAAAAGAAACATATTGCTGGAGGAGCCTATTAAAGAAATAGGTTCAAGAACCGTTGATATAAAGCTTGCAGGAAACGTTATGGCACAAATTAACGTTTCAGTTGTAAAAGACGAAGCTTAAAGCTTCGTGAAGCGTAATGCTTCGTGGAGCTTAAATTGTATTACAAGCCCGGATTTTAAAAAGCCGGGCTGCGATTCACAGCTCAATCGTTTCTTTAGGAGCAAAAAAACAAATAATGGAAAAAACCGTTGAGGTTTTAAAAAGCGCGACCATAAGGTTCGCGGGAGATTCCGGCGACGGCATGCAGATCGTCGGATCGAGATTCACAGAAACATCAGCTTTATTTGGCAACGACCTAAGTACTTTCCCTGACTACCCTGCGGAGATACGAGCACCTGCAGGTACTTTATTCGGTGTAAGCGGATTTCAGATACAGTTTTCAAGCCAGGATGTTTATTCACCCGGCGATGAACCCGACGTTTTAGTTGCAATGAATCCTGCTGCTTTAAAGGTTAATTTAAAAGACCTTAAACAGCACGGAACTATCATTGCAAATGAAGACGCGTTCATTGAAAAAAATCTGAATCTTGCGGGATACAAATCAAATCCCCTCGAAGACGGATCACTTGCCGGCTACAAATTAATCAGAGTTCCGGTTACCAGGGCAACCAACAATGCAGTTCAGGATCTTGGCTTAACAGCCAAAGATGCTAACCGCTGCAAAAATTTCTACGCTCTTGGTATCACATACTGGCTGTATGATAGGCCGCTTGAAATTACAATGCACTGGCTTGAAAGCAAGTTCAGTAAAAATCCTGTCATCGCAGAAGCGAACATCAAAGCGTTAAAAGCTGGTTTCTACTTCGGTGAAACTGCTGAGATATTCACAACACGATACAAAGTAGCCCCTGCAAAACTGCCAAAAGGCATCTACAGAAATATTACAGGCAATCATGCCGCGGCACTTGGTATACTGGCAGCATCACTTAAAAGCGGTTTGCCGTTATTCCTTGGGTCATATCCTATCACTCCTGCCAGTGATATTCTTCATGATCTTTCAAGTTTTAAAAATTTCGGTGTAAAGACATTCCAGGCTGAAGATGAAATTGCCGCTGTTTGCGCGGCTATCGGTGCAGCATTTGGCGGCTCGCTTGCTTTTACAAGCACAAGCGGACCCGGAATGGCTTTGAAACAGGAAGCAATTGGTTTAGCAGTTATGGTTGAGCTTCCTTTGGTCATCGCAAATATTCAAAGGGGCGGACCCAGTACCGGTTTGCCGACCAAAACCGAACAGGCTGATCTATTCCAGGCAATACTTGGAAGAAACGGCGAGTGTCCGTTACCCGTTGTTGCAGCATCATCACCGGCAGATTGCTTTATGATGATGTTTGAAGCTGCACGTATAGCATGTAAATTCATGACACCGGTTGTTTTCCTTTCAGACGGTTACCTTGCCAATGGCGCTGAGCCGTGGAGGATCCCGCACGAAAGCGAATTGCCGATTATTGAAGGTGAATTCAGAACTGAGAAGGAAGGTTACTTCCCGTATATGAGAGATGAATTCCTCGCACGTCCATGGGTAAAACCCGGAACTCCCGGAATGGAACACAGAATTGGCGGACTTGAAAAACAGCACATCACAGGTAACGTAAGTTATGATACAGCGAACCATGAATTTATGGTAAATCTGCGTGCAGAAAAAGTTAAGAATATTGAAAATTATATCCCTCTTGCTGAAGTTGATGGCGACCAGGAAGGTGAGCTTTTGATCATCGGATGGGGAAGCACTTACGGCGCGATCACCGCTGCCCGTGAAAGACTTCTTGCAAAAGGATATAATGTTTCAAGAGTACACCTTAAATATCTTAACCCGATGCCTAAGAACCTGGGTGATATTTTAAACAGATTCAAGAAAGTGATGGTCCCTGAATTGAACCTCGGACAGCTTAGTATGCTTCTAAAAGCATATTACCTGAAAGATGTTATTGGCTATAACAAAGTACAGGGATTGCCGTTTAAAGCAAGTGAAATTGAGAAAAAAGCAATAGAATTGTTAACTGAAAAATAATATGGAAACAGAATCAACTACAAACGGAACAACGGAAGCCGCGGCGAAGCCAAAGTTAACAGCTAAGGATTACGCTTCTGATCAGGATGTAAGATGGTGCCCGGGCTGCGGAGATTATTCGATCCTCGCACAGGTGCAGCGCGTTATGCCTTCGTTCAACATTCCGAAAGAAAAAACCGTATTTGTGGCAGGTATCGGCTGCTCAAGCCGTTTCCCCTACTACATGAATACTTACGGATTCCATTCAATACACGGAAGGGCCACTGTTGTTGCATCTGGACTTAAGATGGCAAGACCCGACCTTGATGTTTGGATTGCATCAGGTGATGGTGACCTGCTTAGTATCGGAGGAAACCACTTTATTCATTTATTACGCAGAAATATAAATACCGTTGTAATGCTGTTCAATAACCGCATTTACGGGCTTACAAAAGGACAGTACTCACCAACATCAGAACACGGCAAGATAACAAAATCTTCACCGCACGGTTCGCTTGAAGAGCCATTTAATCCTTTAACGCTTGCACTCGGTGCAGGTGCATCATTTGTTGCAAGAACGATGGACAGGGACCCGAAACATATGCAGGATATGATAGCGAAAGCGCATGCATTTAAGGGTACCTCATTTGTTGAAACCTTCCAGAACTGCAATATTTATAATGATGGCGCCTTTTTGATGTACACTGAAAAAGATACCAAGCCTGAGCATACTGTGTTTGTTGAACACGGCAAACCGCTGGTATTTGGCGTTAACAAGGAAATGGGTATAAAGCTTAACGGCTTCAGACCTGAGATAATTAATATTAATGACGGCAAGCACAGCATTAATGATGTTATTATTCACGATGAGACATCACGCGAGCTTGCAATGATAATTGCGAAGTTCACAGATATGCAGGATTTCCCTGTGCCTTTTGGTGTATTATATAAGGTTGAAAGACCTGTATTTGAGGACCAGATGGAAGACCAGATCACAGAAGCCAAGGAAAAACTCGGCGTTGGTGATCTTGAGAAACTGCTTTTTGCAGGCAATACATGGGAAATTAAATAGATTACAGTTTAAAAATTAGAAATTGCAAATTAAAGGCATCCGGATTACGGGTGCCTTTTTTGTTTATTAAAACATTTGGACTTTTTTATTTATGAGTGTAACAGCCATAAAAAAAGCCATTCAATTGACTGAATGGCTTTTGAATTATAAGACTTCAAAAGTCGTAAAGACTTTGGAAGTCAGTTCTATTACTATTTCACCTGCATACTCTGCTTCATCTTTCCTCTTAAGAAGAGACGCTCACCCACAAGGTAGATAACCGCTACAAGTATCACGACAAGGATTATATTAATTGAGCTTGAGCTGAGGGATAGACCAAAGAATGAGAGCACGTTGGTAAAGAATCCCTGTATGTAGTATACCATAGTTTCAAGCCATGAGCTTGAGCGCTGCATTGTATCAAATGCTACGCCGGTTGATTCATCCGTATTAACTGCGGCTGATTTTGACATTAAACCAATTGCAAAAGTGAAAGCGAGCATCATGAAGCTGAAAGAACCGATGATATACTTCACCACGCGGTCGCTTTTCTTTTCTTCCATTAACGCCTTATTTTCGGCGGTGATGCGCTTCATCAGGTGAGATGTAAAATCACCCGATGCCGTGCTGAGCCTGCTTTTGCGCAGCTTCGCATCAATTATTTCATCTACGTATTTGTTTTTTTCTCTCATTGTAAACTTCTTTTAAACTTTTTTTAGATCAGCTCCAGAATTTCTGTTTCCGAATACTTCTTCATTAGTACTTCCTTAAGTTTGTCTTTTGCCCTGAATATCCGGTTCTTGACAGTTCCCAAAGGAAGTTTAAGTGTTTCTGCAATTTCTTCGTGAGAAAGATCGTTGATATAGAACAGTGTTAATATGGTTGAATACTTCTCGGGAATTTCTTCAAGATACTTGTTCACAACTTCCTGCATCTGGTTATCAAGCGTCAATCTGTCAGTATCATAAACACCGCTCATCTGATATTTATCCCGGTCAATAGACATTTCAAAGCTGTTTATATCGGTCACTTCACCATCATCGTTCTTCTTTGTATCGTCAATGTTTATCAGGTTAAACGTTTTTGCTTTATGTTTCTTGTAGAAATCAATTGCCGTATTATAAACTATCCTGTAAAAATAGGTTGAAAACTTGGATCTTTCCTCAAACTGTTTATCTGCAACTGCCCTGAAAGTTTTTATGAAAGCTTCCTGAAGCGCGTCTTCAGCATCCTCGGAGTTCTTCAGAATTCTCATAGCAAGCGTCATGGCTCTATCCTTATACCTGTTGACGATCTCCTCGAACTCATCGATCTTCCCAGCCTGGATCTTCTTGATTATATTC
>JABFSP010000264.1 GCA_013140565.1 Ignavibacteria bacterium | reverse complement strand
GCCAACCGAGAATTACAGCAATATCCAGGGCGTTGTTTATGACGACAAGGTGAACAAGCGCCTGGAAGAGCTCGGTGCAACCAAGGACGAACGTGGGTATTTCGAATTTACGGATAAAAATAACGTGTTACAGCTAATTATCTTTTATCTGTTTATATATAAAGCGGTTCGGGTTTTTTACGGCAGTGCATAACTGATTTGATCACAATTAAACTGAATTTACTATTTCCAATTTCTAAAATAAGAATTATATTTACTGGCAATTCCATTCCCGGGGTTTTATTAATTAACTACAAATTCCCCTGCAGTAAATTATCAACGGTGCGCTTAATGTATTTTTTATCAGCAAAAATGACTTTGTTCTCTTTAGCCGGATCAGACGGGGTGAGGGCTGAAGAAAAGAGTTAAAAAGGTAGCAGTGGACTCTTCCTGTTTTCTGATACTGGGTGTGTTTATCTGTTTACCTGTACAGGTTGTCTTCTGTGATATACATTGTAAAGGTTAAATTGTTCTTTTCATTTAAGTAATACGTGCTTCTTGTGGAGTGCTCGGTTTCATTCTTAAAAATTACGGCTTTCACAATGTATGAGCCTGTTGTTATCACACCGGGCCTGAATTCGGCATAGCCATCCTTGTTGGTTAACGCTGTAATTGTATCGCCGGCGGGGAGCGTTAATACCAGGTAAATATTGCTCATAGGGCTGTTATTCGCTGAATTAAGCACTTTCCCGGTAATACAGCTATCATTGTGGTTCATCTTTTCATCGGGATTTTCGCGGTAAACTTCCGTGTATTTGTTGTAAGCGTTCATAATATCGTAGTCGCCGCATCTTAGGAGCGGTAAAAGCAAAAAACCAAAAGCGGTCAGTATTTTTATAGTTGTTTTGTTCATATAAAAAAGTACGGCGGTAAAAATGTACAACAGTAAAAAATGTACAAGAGTAATAAATGTATAACAGTAAAAAAGTACACCTGCTTCCGTTTAGCTTAAAATACAGCAGTTTGAAAGCAGGTGCAGATTATGGGGTTACTATTCGTCCTCATCCGGGATGGCTACTATAAAGCTGCCGTCCAGATAGACGTAAGTCCACCAGTGCCCATCGATGAGCACTCTTACATAAATGTATGGATCTTCTTCTGTGAAAGAAGTCCGGGTTTTGTTCAGTTCTCCTGTAAACTGTGCGCTGCTGCTGCCTGTGGTTTTATCTGTTGACTTTGCTGCTGTAAGCTCGACAGAAAATACCAGGGCGAAGATGATGATGAAAAACGAGATGATGATTCTGTTCATGTTAGCCATTCCTTTCATGGATAAAGTTTATCAAGAATAATCTAAATGAATACATTAACCAAACAGGATTTTTTAAATTTGTCCTGAAATTTCTTAAAGTAAAAGCAGATAAATAAATTGTAAACATATAATTTTTATTATTATTCATAAACCAGGGGGAGTCAATGATCAAGCACAAAGCTTTTGATCTTTTGCGCAGTTTAAGTCCGGATGAATTCAGGAGGTTCGGTGATTTTGTCGGGTCGCCATACTTTAACAAAAGTAAAAATATCATTACGGTATATGAATATTTATATCCTTACTATCCTGATTTTACGGATAGTAATATTTCGAAATTTGTTCTGTATGAAAAGCTCTTTAAGTCGGCGAATTACAAGGATTCATCTATAAGGAACGTGCTTGCCAGGCTGATTAACCTGGCATTAGAGTTCCTTGTCCATGAAAACCTGGGGTACGATAAGCTAAGCAGGCAGAATATGCTGCTTGAAGAACTGAACAGGAGGAAGCTTAATGACCTGTTTTTGAAGAACCTGCGGGAAACTGAATCGGATATTAAAGATTTTAAGGAAGTGGATTTTGATTACCTGCTGAACCGCTACATTCTTGAAAGGAACAAATACAATTTCAGCATACAAAATGATAAAATAATCAGTAAAAATAAAGTTTACCCGCAAATAAGGAAGTTAAGTGACGCGGGGGTGTATTTAAGCATCTATTACATCACAGAGCTGATAGCCGATAATATCAATATCATGGTGTATTACGAAAAATTCAACATCGAAGGGAAAATGCCCGCAACTATCACGCGCATACTTGAGAGCATCGATTATAACACTATATATTCTGAAATAAAGGATAACTTCGAGTTTGATTACCTGCTTGAAATATATCTTGCCCTGCTCAAATCCTTCCGTGAAATGGAAAATGATGAGGCGTATTTCAGATACAAGGAGCTTGTGAACAAACACATTAATCATCTCAGTTCAGATGAGGTTTCCTTCCATTATTCAATTATGCTGGGATGCTGCATCTTAAAGGGTAAGCTTATTAAATCACCATCAGGCTTCAACACTGAGCTTATGAACCTGTACGATGAGATACTGAAGCATGAATACTACAAAAATAAAAAAGTTGAGCATCTGCCGGAAGATCTTTACAGGGATATCCTTTTCTTGAGTATCAGGGAAAATAATCTTGAATTCGTAAAAGAGCTGATAGATAAATACACATTGAAGATACACTCATCGCAGCGTGAAAATATGTATCATTTTTCATTCGCGTTCTATTATTTCGCCCTTGAAAAATTTGAGAAGTCACTTGAGTATATAAACAAGATCAAACTGGATTATTTTATCTACAAATATGATGTGAAAAACCTGATGTTAAAAGTGTATTTTGAACTGGGCTACCTTGAAGAAGCCATCAGCATGATTCACTCATACAGAGAGCTCTTAAGGAAAGATGTGTTCTTAACTGAATCGAGAAAGGTAAGGAACAGGAATTTTATAAAATACCTGAGGAAGCTGATAATCCTTAAGATTGATAATAAAGTAAACGAAATAGAAAATATCAGAGTTGATCTCCAGGGAATTGCGGAAGTAAGGTACAAAAGATGGCTTATCAGCAAGATAAATGATATTGTTGAACAAAGCAGGGAACCCGCTTAACTGTAAATAAAAAAGGCGGTTTCAAACCGCCTTTAAATAGAATATGATAAAACTTCAAATGTTATTTATAACATTTGAAGAAAGTGATTAAATTAATACCTGTACCACTCAGCTTTGAACGGACCATCAACTTCAACGCCTATATATTTAGCCTGTTCTGGCGAAAGTGTCTCAAGTGCTGCGCCAACCTTTGCAAGGTGAAGCCTTGCGACTTTTTCATCAAGGTGTTTTGGAAGCACATACACTTTATTTTCATAATTTGTATGATTTAGCCATAACTCTATCTGTGCAAGCACCTGGTTGCTGAATGAGTTTGACATCACAAATGAAGGATGACCCATTGCGCAGCCAAGATTTACAAGCCTGCCTTCGGCAAGAACTATTATCTCGTTGCCATCAACATTGTAGATATCAACCTGCGGTTTAATTGTCTCTTTTGTTTTGCCGTAATTTTTATTCAGCCATGCCATATCAATTTCATTATCAAAATGACCTATATTGCAGACGATCGCTTTATCTTTCATTGATTTGAAATGCCTGTCAGTGATGATATTCAGGTTACCTGTTGCTGTTACCAGAATATCAGCTACTTTTGCGGCTTCATCCATAGTTACAACCTGGTAGCCATCCATAGCAGCCTGAAGCGCGCAGATAGGATCGATTTCAGTTACCATTACTCTTGCGCCCGCGCCGCGTAATGATTGTGCAGAACCTTTGCCTACATCACCGTATCCGGCAACCACTGCAAGCTTACCTGCCATCATAACATCTGTAGCGCGCCTGATAGCGTCAACAAGTGATTCCTTACAGCCGTATTTGTTATCGAATTTAGATTTTGTTACTGAGTCGTTAACATTAATGCATGGAAGTGAAAGTGTGCCGTTCTTCATTCTTTCATACAGCCTGTGAACGCCTGTTGTGGTTTCTTCGCTGATGCCTTTGATGCCTGCAATTAACTCAGGGTAATCATCAAGAACCATGTTCGTTAAGTCACCGCCGTCATCAAGTATCATGTTCAGTGGTTTATCAAATGAACCGAAGAACAGTGTCTGCTCTATGCACCAGTTGAATTCCTCTTCGTTCATGCCTTTCCATGCGTAAACAGGGATACCTGCCGCAGCTATAGCTGCTGCCGCGTGATCCTGTGTTGAAAAAATATTGCATGATGACCATTTTACTTCAGCGCCTAATTCAATAAGTGTTTCAATAAGCACGGCAGTCTGTATAGTCATATGAAGGCATCCTGCTATCCTTGCGCCTTTCAGCGGTTTTGAGCTCTTGTATTCTGCTCTGATAGCCATTAAGCCCGGCATTTCAGCTTCAGCAAGACGGATCTCTTTTCTTCCCCATTCAGCAAGTGAAAGGTCTTTCACTTTGAATTTTTCAAGCTTTAAATCTTTTTCTAATGTTTTTGGCATTTTTAAAGTTATTTTGTTATGGTTTTAATTATTTAATTTATTTCTTTTTAAAATTTCTATCCAGTTCCTTCTTAAATATTTCAGTGGTGTTCTTATCCAATAAACAGAACACTACTTTTTCAATCGTGGTTTCTTCTTTGGCTTTTTTCTTCGCGTTGAAATGTTCTATTGTTGTATCTACAATTATCTTGGAGCTTTCTTCAATGGGATAGCCGAATATACCGGAGCTTATTGCAGGTATCGCAATTGATTTCAATTTCTTCACTTCAGCAACTTTTAACGCATTACTTACCGCTGAGGCAAGTTTTTCAGGTTCACCGGATTTGCCGTCTTTATATCTTGGACCAACAGCATGTATAACATGCTTTGTTTTCATGTTGCCGCCGGTAGTTATTACGGCGCTGCCTGTCTGTACATTACCTATTTTTTTAGATTCCTGCTGAATTATCATTCCGCCGCGTTTTACAATTGCGGCAGCTAGTCCACCGGTATGCAAAAGGAAAGTATTTGCGGGATTTACAATTGCATCAGTTTCAAGCAGGGTAATATCACCCTGGATTACTTCAAATTCCGTATTTGCTATTTTATTGCTCATTTCAATTATTTACTGTAATTCCCAGATCTTTTAGCTGCCTTGCGTCAACCGGACTCGGTGAATTATCCATCAATCCAACGGCGCTGGTTGTTTTTGGGAACGCAATTGTTTCGCGGATATCTTTTGTCCCGCAAAGTGTCGCGATAATTCTATCGAACCCAAGCGCGAAACCGCCATGGGGCGGAGCCCCGTATTTGAATGCGCCAAGCAAGAACCCGAATTTTTCTTCCTGCTCTTCTTTGGTCAATTCAAGCACATTAAATACCATTTCCTGTATATCACTTCTGTGTATTCTAATGCTGCCTGAACCAAATTCACTGCCGTTGCATACCATATCATAACAGGTAGCCCTTATGGATGTGAGCAGATCAACGTTCTCTTTGGGAGATTTGCTTCCGGTTTCAAGTTTATTCATATCCGCATCATGCGGCATTGTAAATGCGTGATGCTCGGCTGCGATAGTGCCTGATTCCTCATCATAGCCAAACAACGGGAAATCATTCACCCATAAGAATTCATCACGCGTTTCATCAATTAAACTGAATTGTTCAGCAAGTTTTAATCTTAAATTACCAAGTCCGTGTAAAACTTTTTTCTTCTCACCCGATAGAATAAACACAACATCACCACCTGTGGCATTAAAATTATTCTTAATTCCCGCCTGAATTTCCTCACTCAGAAATTTCAGCATTGGCGAAGCTGTTGTGCCGTCAGTGTTATATTTAATGTATCCAAGTCCGCCAAATTTTAATGACTTAACATAATCAGTTAAACCATCGATAATCTTTCTTGTAACATCCTGTCCGGGGAGTTTTATTCCGGCAACAATTCCGTTTGCTGAAATTGCATCTGCAAATACTTTAAAATCAGTTGCCTTGACAATTTCCGTTATATCAGAGATCTTCAGTTCACCTTTAATTCTCAGGTCAGGTTTATCGCTGCCGTAAGTCTGCATCGCTTCATCATAGCTCATAATTGTGAAAGGCTGCGGAAGCTCAACACCCTTGCAGTTTTTCCATATATCACAAATTACACCTTCAACTACTCTAAACACATCTTTTTCTTCAACAAAACTCATTTCAAGATCGATCTGTGTAAACTCAGGTTGGCGGTCAGCTCTGAGATCTTCATCACGGAAACATTTGCAAATCTGCACGTAACGGTCCATACCGCTTACCATCAATATCTGTTTATAAGTCTGCGGTGATTGCGGAAGCGCGTAAAACTTTCCTTTATGAACGCGTGAAGGAACAAGGTAATCACGGGCACCTTCAGGTGTTGATTTCATTAAGATAGGAGTTTCAACTTCAATAAATTTTTCACGTTCAAAATATTTATGTACAATATTGTAAACATCGCTTCTTAACACCAGGTTATCAGCTATCTTTTTTCTTCTTAAGTCAAGGTAACGGTACTTAAAGCGCAGCTCTTCTGATGCCTTAACATCTTCTTCAACAACAAATGGAGTTACCTCTGATGTATTCAGAATTTCGAGTCCTGCAGCAAGCACTTCAACTTCGCCGGTAGCCATATTTGGATTCACTGATGATCTTTTCTGCACTAATCCGGTGGCTGAAACAACATACTCAAGCCCAAGTGATTTCGCAGTATCGTATATCACTTTATTTTCGGAATTAACAGTTACCTGTGAAATTCCGTACCTATCACGTAAATTAACAAAAATAACACCGCCAAGATCACGTACTTGTGATACCCAGCCATTTAATGTAACAGTTTTACCCTCATCGGCAAGCCTTAACTCACCGCAGGTATTGGTTCTTTTAGTAAATTTCATAGAACTACAAAAATACGCAAAAATCAAAAGTTATTCAATGAGTAAATTAGTAGTAATTTGTAGTCCTTTGT
>JABFSP010000418.1 GCA_013140565.1 Ignavibacteria bacterium | reverse complement strand
AAGGGACATTTAAAATATAAATTTATAACTATTTGATTTTAATCTTCATCATAAAGGAAATTTTGTATTCAATACAATTCATAGGATGACCGGAAGTCATCCTATGAATAAACAAATACAAACTATTTCTCTATCAAGCTGATGCTTTTCTTTCCATCCATCAATATTTTAACAGGGTGTGGCAGATGCAAATGCACAAAATGTTCTGTGGTATTTTCAGGGGTGATCGATCTCAGGTATTCCCAGTCAATAAAATCCCTGCCGTTGGACTGGTGTACTGTCAGGTAACCGATATTCATAGATGTTATGTTATGGAAAAAATGTGAGCCAAGTGAAGCATCAACCTTAAAATCATCCAGGTCAGTCTCTACAATTATCTTCGCATTTGATATCTGCGGCCACTGCACGGGTATACCAAGCCAGCGGTCACGGGTGCCCCACCTGCCGGGGGCAATAAGGATGTAGTTCCTCTTTGCAAGTTTCATCATCACATTCAGTTTCTCAACTTCAGAAGCCATCTGTTCGGTCTTTGCTTTATTAAACAGCTCAGGTACGGCGTAAATGATATCAGAGATATTCTCAACTTTACCGTTACCCATACCCCGCTCGGTATAAAGTATCAGGTTTTCTTTCACAATATCATCTTCATCAATAGTAAAGAACTCACTGCTTCTTATCAATGGTTTTAGCTGCAGGATATAAAATCCCGGATTGTTCTCATCAAGATTTACGGCAAACTCAATTTCTACCGGCAGACCCATTGAACTTTCAATTATTTCAAGAAGCCGTCCTAATACTTTCGCGAACGGGAACAGATCATATTTTAATATACCGGCAAAGTTAACAATTCGTGGTCCTTTAAAATTCAAACCTACTTTTACTTTATTATCCTGCGGGTCATAAACCGATACAACATCATCAAGTACTCCTAGTGATTCAGCATCTGAAATTTCAACGCGTTTAAGCGTAATATCTTCACCCTGCGCAAGATTTGAAATTCCGCGCTTCATATCAATAGCGTAAAAAAATGATTGGGAATCCCTGAGCTGTGTTTCAGGGTCAACTATATCTATCTTCGGATACTTAGGGCAGAAGCGGAATGCTTTTTCCGCGTCAATTACATATTTGCCAAGTCCAACAGCTGCTATGCATATACCATCTTCGGGTTTGAATCGTGCAATGGGATAAAAATTATAAGACTGCGCTACCCCAGAAATATGCGGAAAGAAAATATTTTCATAGCCGATACCTACAATTTCCTGAAGTACAACTGCCATGCGCTCATCGTCTATCCTGTAATTTATTGCTTCAAAGTAACTGCGGGCATGTTTGGAATATATTGAGGCATAAACCAGTCTTATCGCATCTGTAAGATTCTTAAGTCTTTCATTCAGACTTTCGTGGTTATTGGGAATAAGAAAGGTCTGGTAAATGCCTGAAAATGATTCTGAAATCGAGTCCTCGAACATCCCCGATGACCTGACTGCAAGAGGTGAAGTAATTCTATCAAGGTAAACCCTGAGCTTGGAAACCAGTTCATCGCTAAGCGATTTTGAAAGGAAGATCTGTTTAACTTCATCATAGTCATGATCCATATGAATACCGTACAGATCATGTTTGTTTATGAAGTTCTCGTATTCTTCAGCGCCTATAATAGCAGTCTTCGGGATTTTTATCGAAACATTTTCAATTCCGCTGAATAGTTCCCTGGTTTGAAGCAAAGTATTTATGAAAGCGATGCCCCTGCCCTTGCCGCCGAATGAACCAGGCGCGAGCCTTAATATCAGGTTATCTTCCTCAAGGAATTTGGGGCTAAAATCCACAACACCGCCGCGTGAGACAGTAGTTTCAACATTTTTAGTCACCCCGATAATGTGATCCCTTATTTCATCGGCACCGGGGAAATCTGTGACCTTCAGTGTTTCAAGATGCTCAGCAATCTGTATTTCACCGCGTGCCATAAGCCATGCTGAAAAATGGTTGCGGCTTCCGTGATAAAGAACTGACTCGGCGGGTACTTTTTTAAGCTGGTGCTTAAATTCATCTATGGATGTAGCGCGGGCAATTTCATCGCCCTTCCGGTCACGGAAAATAAAGTCACCGAACCCGAGATTGTCAAGTATAAAGTCTCTCAGATCATCACTTAAGGTTTCTGAATTTTTATTAATAAAAGTCGCGTCATTCAAAACCGCAGTTTCCGCAAAGGTGCTTTCAGATGATTGCAGCAGAAACGGGATGTCGCTATCAACTGCTTTTATTTTCTGAAGCAGCTTAATACCCGCATCTTCGTTTATCCTGCCTTCATAGGGAAACTTAACATCGGAAATAACACATAAAATTGTATTTTTAAACTTTTCAAAAAGTTCTATCGCTTCTTCGTAATTTACCGCAAGCAGAACTTTGGGGCGCGCACGCATGCGCAGTATCTTTTTTACACCATCAAGGTTATCCTTGGTAATCAACCTCTGCGTTTGTTTGATAATTTCTGTGTATAGAATAGGAAGGTAACGTGAATAATACCTTATCGAGTTTTCAACAAGCAGAATTACCCTGACAAGTCCTACTTCAGTATCATTGTCGCAGTTCAGCTTATCTTCAAAATATTTTATTATGGCCAAAAATATCTTGGTATCGCGGTTCCACACAAATACTTTTTCAAAAATATCTATCTTATCCCGCATCTGGTTAACAAGTATTATATCGCTGTTATCATATAGAAGCAGGAAGATAGGAAGATCGGGTTTGATATTTTTGAGCCGCTGGGCAAGTTCAAACGGAGTTAGATTCTGCGTACGCATGGTAATTATGACAAAATCAAAATACTTCTGGCTAAGCAAAGTCTCAGCTTCGTTCTCATCTGATGCGTTTGTAATCCTTGGGACGTTGGATAGGTCAAGGCCGTAATATTCCCCGAAAATCTTCTCATTAAGCTTTTCTTCTTCTTCAAGAATAAAAGCGTCATACAATGAAGTAACAAGCAGTATTTCCCGCACGTGATACTGCGCAAGATCGTGATAAATTTCATTATCACTTTTGTGTTTCTTAAAAATCGACTTAAGTTCTTCCTGCAGCATATATATAGTATTTTTTAGAGTTACTTCAAAAATTTCTAACAATTTATTTATAGAGCAAATATTCTGATCTGACAGTATTAAATCCCGCCAGACCTCCCATCCATGCAGCCTCAATTTCATCCACTGTATTTCCTGCAAGTATCATTTTTCTAAGCTTATCAGTTCCTGCAAGTTTATCAATAAAATTATCTTTATTGAATTTAAACTCCGGGCAATTTCTATATAATGCAATTAAAATTGCCACTCCGCATTTAACAGGTTTGAATTTACTCTTATCAGTTACATTCAAAAAAACGCCGCTGCATTCTTTATTAAAGAACTTTGGTGGATATGCTGATATTTTTTCCGATGGTGTGAATGTTATAGGCACAAATATCACGCCTTCAAAATTGTATGAATTCAGCTCATCAGCAATTTGCTGAGAATTAACCCATGGCGCACCAAAATATTCAAATGGTTTTTCAGTCCCCCTGCCTTCTGAAACATTTGTGCCTTCCAGCAAACAGTTTGCCAGATAACAAACTGCTGTTGAAGGGTAAAACATACTTGGCGATGGTTTAACCCATATTAATTTTAAGGAAGTATATTCAGCACTTCTTGTATAACCATCCATTAATATTACATCAAGCTTTGCAGAACTGCCAAATGCTTCTCCATTAAGATATGCAGCCAGTTCACCACAGGTCATACCGTACGCCTGCGGAGCCGGAATTTTCCCCACAAATGATTCATAACCAGCTTCCAGCATAAAGCCGGCTGTATAGCTTGCGCCGGTTATCATAGGTCTGTCGCAAACCCATATCTGCTTGTTACTTTCAGCGGCGGCTTCGATAGCATAGTACAGAGTTGATGTATAAGTATAAAACCTGGCTCCAACGTCCTGTATATCATATATAATTATATCAATGTCTGCAAGATCATCGTGAGATGGTTTTACTTTTCCGTTATATAAAGATACGATCTTTATTCCGGTTTTTTCATCAATCTCTGAATAATTTTCGTCACCTCTTATTCCATGCTCTGGCGAAAAGATCTTTACGACGTTTACTCCCCTGCTTACCAGCGCGTCTATTATATGTGTGCCGTCTGGCAAAATGCCTGTTTGATTGGTCAATACCCCTATTCTCTTTTCTTTAAATTCAGCGGCTTTATCAAGCAGTACTTCATTGCCTAAGCGGAATTTTGCATCAACAGCTTTCTGAACTTCTCCCAAAGTATTGCTATTGCAATTAATACTGCTGAAGAAAAGGCAGACAGCGATTATAAAGACTCTCAAAATCGCAGCCTTCTTAAAGATAATTAACATTTCATTAAATAAATCTTCAAACAATCTTTTTTTCATAAAATAAATTAAACTCTAATTTAGAAATTAATTAAGCTTTAACTTCAAAAGTCTTTAAGACTTTTGAAGTCAGTGATTTATCCTTATCACTTTTTTCTTTTTTATTGCCTCATCTATTGCTTTTGCAACTATTATGTCATCCAAAGCAACCTTCGTGCTGCTTTCCGGCTTTGAGCTTTTAGTTACAGTACCATAAAACGCTTTCCATTGCGCGCCGGAACCGGGATGCATGGGTTCATCCTTATACTCGTCATAAAATACCAAGTTATTCTCATTTGGCGGATAGCTCATCGGGTATTTCCATACAACAGGATACTTTTTATTATCAGCAAAAAGATAAATGCTTGAGGGGTTACCTTCCCACTTTCTTTTCGTGGCTCGATTGGAAGAAACGAACGTTTCAAAATGTGCGATTATTTTTGCTTTTTCAAGCTGTATTATCCAGCGTGATTCACGAGCATGCGGACTTACATAAGATACAGTGATTGATGCTTTTACACCGTTCTTATATTTGATTATAGCCATTAGGTTATCATTTGAATCACCCTTAAGCATCACTTCATTTCTGAATGCCCTAACCTTGCTGTATGTTTTGGGATTGATGAGATACTGCCCGCCAAACGCAGCAGTTTCAGCCGGCTTAGCACCGGCAAACCGGTTGAACAGATTTATCTGGTGAACAGCTTTATCGTGAATTATGGCGTCGCCATTTTCAGCTGAATTATTGTACCGCCATAACATCGGATCAAAGGGTCTTGTTTCAAGCCAGTTCATCCATAGTACTCTTCCGTATTTCTGTGAATCAATTATCCTGCAAAGCTCTTCATAAAATGAACTGTACCTTAGGACCATTCCAACCTGTACAAACCTGCGGTATTTTTTTTCTGCGGCAATAATACGTTTTACATCTTTTGGCAGCACAGCTGCCGGCTTTTCAAGAAATACATGTTTGCCGTGTTTGAGAGCCTGTAATGTATATTTTACGTGTACAGATGTACCGGTTAAAACCGCAACGGCATCAATTTCCGGATCTCTGAAAATAACTTCGGCGCTATCAGTATATTTTACACGGCTGTAATTGTTAATTATTTTTTTGGTAAGCTTAATTGCATTCTTATCTGTATCAAAGATCGATACGATATTGAATTTATCGGTAAGGTTTATTAATGAAGGCAGATGCATAGATCTGAATACTGAGCCGCAGCCGATAATTCCTATGTTTACCTTCTTTTTCATCTATAAATTTATGCATAATTCATATTAAATTATACAGATTTCTGTTTTCAGAAAAATTGACGGGAATTCATAACAATTAGGAGCAAATATCAGGAGAGGGGTTGATATAAAAACAAACCGGCTGTTTAAGGATTTTCATCCAATTCACAACCGGCTTAAACCAATCTATTTATAAGTAAGGGTAAAACTTTTTCTTCATAAGGGTAAATCTAATCTATTCATAAGGGTATCTAAAAATCTGTCATAAGGGTCCTTCATATTACATAAGAGTTTTACTACTGCTTTTCACAAGGGTTCTGCTGCTGTTTCTCATAAGGGTAACTTCAACTTCTGCTTTAAACGGGGTGAATCTTGAAAATCATAAGGGTTTATCTAATTAACTATTTTAAATCATCTAAGTAACTATGTAACTATCTTTCTATACAAACATAACACTTTATGTATGCGCAGAAACATAGTTATATGTGTTAAAGGTTTGTAGTAAAATTAATTACATTCAGGTATGAAAATATTTGCTCTTTTTTTTGAATTTTAAACGATTTTTAGGTATTTTTGAAGGAAGGAGAACCATCCGATGAAAAAATCACTGCTTCACAGTATGAAAATTTCGGCTTGTATGATACAACGAATTTTGCAGATAACATGCCTGCTTACAATTGTTGGGCTATTCAACGGCTGTGAGTACCTTTTTCCATCACTTAGAAGCGATAAAGTTACCGTAGATGAGGCGGCGGTTTTCCTTGATAAACATAAAGGTGATCCGGATGTTATTCTGATAGATTTAAGGTCAAAACAGGAATTTGATTCATTAAGAATTGAAAATTCAATTAACATTGATTTCAGCAAGCCGGATTTCCCGGAAACGACCGGAAAGCTGGAACGTGAAAAAAGGTACATTCTGGTAGACCAAAACGGCAGAAAAAGCGCTATGGCATTTGAACTAATGAAAGAGCAGCGATTCCCTAAAATCCATTACATTATCGGGGGAATTAACGAATGGATAAAGACTAATTACCCGGTTCAGAAGTAATTACATATTTAAATGAATTAAAGTAAATATTTCTTACATTTACCTCAACAAACCCCGCAAATACCCGTAATAATTTACGTTAGATACACCTTACATAATATCATGTTTTTTTAACTTCCAGATTGTATATTATTATAAGTTTATAATATATTTTAATTAACTGTGCTACAGGGTAAATAGACGTTTGATTCCATCATACTTAAATAAAGCGGGAACGTTTACCAAACTTCTATTTGGT
>JABFSP010000014.1 GCA_013140565.1 Ignavibacteria bacterium | reverse complement strand
GATCAAAGAAATGCGTTCATACCTGGTTGATATAAAATAATTTGATAACTAATAATAAAATAAATGTTATGAAAAATCAAAATGAATTAGTAATAGTACGGACTTTCAATGCTGCAAAAGAAAAAGTATGGCATGCATGGAGCGATGAAGAACACTTCAAGCAGTGGTGGGGACCTAAAGAATTCACCTGCCCTGACTGTACTATTGATTTCAAAGTTGGCGGCAAATGGCTGGCAAGTATGATGGATGAGAAAGGAAATAAGATATGGGCAACCGGTGTTTACAAAGAAATTATTCCATATGAAAAAATAGTTTTTACTGATTGTTTTGCGGATGAGAAAAGTAATGTGATATCTTCAGAAGTGTACGGAATGAAAGGTGTTCCCATGGAAATGCTGGTAACAGTACTCATAAAAGAAATTAAAGGGAAAACTGAAATGACGATCATCCATAAAGGATTACCTGAAGGCGAGCTCAGCAAAGGCGCGAATATCGGATGGAATACTTCAATTGATAAGATGGAAGAAAGCTTTAAATAATTTAGATAACTTCATCCAAAATCCAAAACAATAAAAAAATGCAGCAATTAAACGTAGAGATCACAGAAGTAAAAAGCCAGAAACTGGTTATAGTCAGGGAATTCAATGCACCTATTGAAACTGTATGGCAGGCGTGGACAGTGGAGGAACATTATAAAAAATGGTGGGGACCCAAAGACTACACATGTCCAGTATGTAAAATAGACCTGAGAGTTGGCGGAAAATACCTGTTTTGCATGCGCTCACCTAAAGGTAATAATTACTGGACAACCGGCGAGTACCTTGAAATATCAGCGCCTACCAGGCTGGTATATACAGATTCATTTTCTGATGAAAATGGAAATCCCGTTGCTCCGCCATCTGATATATCCTCGTTAGGTCTGCCTGAAAATGTGAAGGTCACAGTGGTATTAATCGAAAAAAACGGAAAAACAATAATGACACTGATACATGAAGGAATACCGGAAGATGAAATGAAACAAATGGCAGAGAGAATATGGAATGAAGCGTTCGATAAAATGGTAACCGGTATCAGCCAGATTTAATTTTATCTAAATTACAGTTCATCATAATTTTTTTACTTAAAATAATTTGCAGGAAAAAAGAAGCAAAGCGTTAAGAATATTTGATGTCATTGTTCAGTCGCTAAAAGGCGCGGAGTATGACTACACACAGGGCAGCATAAACAAGGCTGTTTTCCTGCTGGCTATACCTATGATGCTTGAGCTGAGCCTGGAAAGCGTATTTGCGGTTGTAGATATGTTTTTTGTCAGCAAGCTGGGTCCAAACGCAATTGCAACAGTTGGTCTTACTGAATC
This sequence comes from Ignavibacteria bacterium, assembly GCA_013140565.1. Lineage (GTDB taxonomy): Bacteria > Bacteroidota > Ignavibacteria > Tepidaquicellales > OLB5 > OLB5. Next base: position 5,597 of record JABFSP010000014.1, on the reverse strand, counting down.
GGTAATAACTATTGTGTACTCCATTTCGATTGGATTAAGCACGGGGGCAACCGCAATAATTGCCCGCAGGGTTGGGGAAAAAGATCTGCAATCAGCCGCACGCGCCTGCGCGCAGGCGCTGAATATTTCGATACTGGTTTCTTTACTTATCAGCATACCCGGAATATTGTTTGCCGGTGATATTCTGGCTCTAATGGGCGCCAGCCCGGATGTAATTGCAGAAGGCACAATATTCGCACAGATACTGCTTGGCGGGAACATTGTGATCATATTGCTTTTTCTGATAAACGGAATCTTCCGAGGAGCAGGAAATGCCGCAATGGCAATGAAAAGCCTTTGGATAGCCAGCCTGACAAACATAATATTATGTCCTGTCCTTATTCATTTTTACGGCTTAAAGGGTGCTGCAATTGCAACACTAACGGGCAGAGCAGTTGGAGTTATCTACCAGTGTTATCATTTATTCCGGGGGAAGAGCTTCCTGAAGATAAGCGCTGAATACTTCAGGATAAATTTTACACTTATAGGATCTATAATCAAAATATCATGGCCGGCTACACTGCAATTCATAATTGCCAGCGGAAGCTGGATAATATTGTCAAGGCTGGTTGCAGAAACAGGCGGTACAAACGCCTCAGCGGGTTACCAGATAGCATTCAGAAATATGATATTCTTCTTTCTGCCCGCATGGGGGCTTAGTAATGCCGCTGCTACACTTGTTGGTCAAAACCTGGGTGCGAAGGAGCTTGAAAGAGCTGAACAGAGCGTAATGCTTTCTATGAAATATAATATTGTGTTCATGGGACTCGTAATGATAACATTCCTTATTTTTCCGGAACAGATAATCAGAATATTCACAAATGACGAAGCTGTTTTGGGTTATGGCGTCCATGCGCTGCAGATAATTGGCGCAGGTTATATATTTTTCGGGATCGGTATGGTATTAACCCAGGCATTGAACGGCGCTGGTGATACAAAAACTCCGACAATGATAAACTTTATCTGCTTCTGGGTCTTCCAGGTTCCGCTTGCTTATTTTCTGGCTTATACACTGGGTCTCAGTTCAACCGGTGTATTTGTTGCAATACCGGTTGCGGAAGTTTTGATTGCGGCAATGTCATGGTATTATTTCAAAAAAGGAAAATGGAAAAAGATCAAAGTTTAACTGAATTTATTCAATAACATTTAATTTACAAGTTATGATAAAAAATTTTCTTCATAAATATTCAGATGCAGGAATATTGTTTATCCGCATTGGCATTGGTATTCCGTTTGTTTTTGTATACGGTATTATGAAAATTGATGGCGGACCTGAAATGTGGCAAATGGTCGGCAGTGCGATGTCAAACATAAAAATAAATTTCGGGCATGTATTCTGGGGATTCCTTGCTTCGGCAAGTGAGTTTTTCGGGGGGATACTGATCTTGCTTGGATTGTTCACCCGAACTGCTGCCGCATTTTTAGCATTCACAATGCTGATGGCATTCATCACGCACTTATCTATGCTTGATCCTTGGCATATGGCAATGCATCCAATGGAGCTTTTTGGTGTGTTCATGGGGCTTATCTTTATTGGCTCAGGCAAATACAGCCTTGATAATATTTTATTCAAAAGAAATAAACAAACAACTTCATCCAATAACTAATATTTATTATGAAAGCAGAACAAAGTATAAAGACCGAAAAAGAAATGATATTTTCGCGCATTGTAAATGCGCCGCGTGAGCTTGTGTTTGATGTTTGGACAATTCAGGAACACGTTGAAAAATGGTGGGGACCTGATGGATTCCGAACCACCAGCAAAAAGTTTGAACTCAAACCCGAAGGAGTATGGCTTTTCACAATGCACGGTCCTGACGGAATAAACTACCCCAATAAAATTGTCTTTATGGAAATCAACCGACCTGCAAAACTTGTTTACAGGCATTCAGATGATGAAGGAGTGGAACCGGTAAGGTTTCATGTAGAGGTTACCTTCGAAGAAGAAAATGGTAAAACTCTGATAACAATGCATATGATAATGGAAACAGCTGAGATGCTTACGAAGGTTGTTGAAGAATATGGCGCGTTTGAAGGCGCAATTCAGCATTTAGGCAGATTGAGAGATTATCTCGATACGCTGCAGGCTTAAAGTATCACTAATATGTAATCAACCAGAAACTGCCCGGCACATAAGCTGAGGCAGTTTTTTTATACACAGGATTATAGCTTGATAGTTTATATATATAATTTAATTTTGCAAAAAAACTAATGAGCAAAGAAGAAAATAAAAGTTATACATTAACCGATAACCCGGATCGCAAACAATTTGAGCTGGTTATAGACGGTCATACTGCAAGAATTGAGTATATGATAATGTCGAATAAAATTTTCCTTACCCACACAGAAGTACCGGCTGAACTTGAAGGTAAAGGAGTTGGCTCTATAATTGTGAAACTAGCCCTTGAAGAAGTTGAGAGGCGTGGATTGAAGCTGATACCGCTTTGCCCTTTTGTAGGGAAGTATATCACTAAGCACCCCGAATGGAAAAGAATTCTGGCAGAGGACGTTAACATAAAACAGTAATATGCAAAGACCTGAAGCAGAAGAACATAATCCATATTTCACAAGGTATATCTCTTTGGTACCTAAGGGCAATTACATGCAGCTGCTGAAGGATAATTCAGCTGACATTATTAATTTTTTCAGTAATATCCCTGAAGCAAAACACAATTACCGGTATGCCGAAGGCAAATGGAGTATTAAAGATATCCTTATGCATATTACTGATACAGAACGGGTAATGATGTATCGCGCACTTGTTGCAGCAAGGGGTGATAACACGTCTATTTTATGTAACATGGAAGAAGACCTGTACGCTTCAAATGTTAATAACACCAACCGGACTCTTGAAAGCATCCTAGCTGAATTCAGTTCACTTAGAACTTCAACGGAATTATTTTTTGAGAACCTGGATGACGAAGCATCAAAATTCAGGGCAAAAACTGAAACTCACCCCATTACAGCAAGGACTGTTGGATATATACTTATAGGTCATCCAATGCATCATATTAAAGTGATCAAAGAAAGATATCTGGACTGATTTAATAACTTAGAAAATATATTAACTTTTTTTAAGGAGGCAATATGAGCAGCAATATTGCAGTTTGGTGTTTCAGGATAGTCTTAATTTTAGCGGGCCTTGCTATTATATACACAGGAATAAATATTTCCTTTGGTGGAATTCTTACCTTGGGTCTGCAGGGTACAAATGATTTTTTTCAGGTAACAGATCAAAAAAGATTTCTTGAGCAGGATAGCCACATAAGGTTTCTGGGTGGTATTTGGTTTGCTGTTGGTCTGTTATTTATTATCAGCTCATTCAAACTGATTAAATTTCAAATGGCACTAAAATTCTGTTTTGCAGCAATGTTCATTGGCGGACTCGCCAGGTTCACTCAAATGCAGCCAACTGTTACACTTGGCCCGGAAATACTGCCTTCATTAATTGCTGAAATTATTTTGATGCCATTTTTATATTTTTGGATAAATTCAATTTACAAAAGGACATTAATGAAAAACACTTAGTTTAAAAGGGGTTCCACATTTCAGTTTGGGACGTAAATTAATGTTTTTGGTTAGTTTTTATGCACCGATGCAGGGTATTAGTAGCTGATTAGGACTACAAAATCATTCAAAATCATTTGAAAAATTAGCCTTTTTTGTTAAAGTGTAAAAATTTATATAGATAATAATTTGTTTGAAATTGGTATATTTGTAATGACTTACCGATAATATGTGCATATTCTATTTTTAACGAAATTATACTAAAAGGTCAATTAACATGAAGGAAATTATTCAGCATTTCTTTAAATATTTTTCACAATCCCCTTTTGAGCTATATAATGAATCAGGCTTTCGCCATGAGCTCGGTATATTCCTCAAAAAATACTACCCTGAGTTAAATGTGAAACTGGATTATCCTGTTTCCAGAATGTTCAATCCTATACCTAAGCTTGCAAATAAAGAGGCTGATATTTTTATAATTGAAAGCGGTGTTCAGAAACATGTTATTGAGCTGAAGATGCCCAAAGATGAAAATGCCAGTCATGTAGATCTTTACCGTGTGATACAGGATCTTAAATTCCTTGAGCAGTTAAAAGGACAGGAATATGAGACCTGCACCGAAGTATTCATAACCAAACGTAAAAATATCTGGGAATCAATTAACGGCGGAATATATAAACTATTTGCCGGTGATTCCGTAAACCTTCGTTCAGTAACCAAAGATGAGATACAGCCTTTCCTCATTCACGGCGGTCCCATTGAACTTAGCGGAACCTATAAAGCTAAATGGGAAGTGATCCATGATGCAAAGGGTGATGAGTACAGGTATTTTCTGATCAGCGTAAAATAAAAAATTAATTTCATAATTTGGTAGTAACCGTAACTTCAATAAAGCTAAGGAGTGTATGGTATTTTTTCAGATTAAGTATGTTCGGGTTTAAGATTCAGAAACAGGCTAAATCGGAAAAGGGATTTATTAAAATGAAAAATACCGGTTTCGGGTATGAGCATTTTACACTTACTGCATGGCAAAATGAAGCTGACCTTAAAAGATTTGCCCGTTCCGGAGAGCACGCAGCTGCAATGAAACATACCCGCGAACTTGCGACCGAAGTCAGGACTTATACCTATTCATCTGATACACTTCCGGACTGGTCAAATGCAAAAAAGCTTTTAAAAGAAAAAGCAAAAGTACTCAAGTTTTAAAAAAGTTAATAAATTTAACTTTCAATATATGAACACTTACATAATTGAAACCGAACGTTTAAGATTAAGGGAATTCAATTCCACAGATGGTGAATTGATATATGAACTGCTGAATTCTCCAGGCTGGCTGAAATACATCGGCAGCCGTTCAATATCTACAGTTGATGATGCCGTAAATTACATTGAAAGTAAACTTCAAAAAGGTTACAGGGATTCAGGATTTGGTTTCTATTTGGTTGAATTGAAAGCAACCGGTGACAAAACCGGTATGTGCGGTCTTGTAAAACGGGAAGGACTGGATGATATAGACCTTGGCTTTGCATTACTCCCCCAATATGAAAACAAAGGTTACGCTGCTGAATCGTCACTGGCTGTTATTCAATATGCCAAAAATATACTGAATATCGATAAGCTGGCCGCAATTACCCTTCCTTCTAATTTGTCATCAATTAAATTGCTTGAAAAACTCGGAATGAAATTTGATAAGAAGATAAATATTCCGGGTGATCAGGAAGAACTACTTTTGTACAAAATGGCTCTTAAATAAGTGAAATATGAATAAAGTTGTTATTAACGAAAAACTGAGTTTGATCAAAGACCATTGGGAGCCGAAAATTGCCGGAGAGCTCAACGGGCAGCATATTAAACTTGTTAAGTTCAAAGGAGATTTCATTTGGCACAAGCACGAAAATGAAGATGAGATGTTTTATGTAATAAAGGGAAGTTTTACCATGAAACTTCGTGATGGCGATATTGAGATAAAAGAAAATGAATTTATAATTATCCCCAACGGAGTTGAACATTGTCCTTTTGCACCGGAGGAAGTTGCGGTCATGCTTTTTGAA
>JABFSP010000276.1 GCA_013140565.1 Ignavibacteria bacterium | reverse complement strand
GTATATATTTCTTAGTAAACATTGTTTTACTTTTTATGACCGTCCATAATTGCTTGTTGATCATATCCTGAATCAATAAAGCCTGAACCCTTGGAAATCTCACCACCCTCTCTAAATTGATAATAGTGAGCCCCTAGTAATGCATCTTGTAAAGGCACATGCATTTTAGCCATAGCATAACCCCATAGAAAGTTACCTGCATCCATTGCATTATAAGTTTTATTTCCTTTGTCAAAAATGAAGAAAGCTCCTCTATCACTTTTAATATCTGCAGGCGAAATATCACCTGCAATCATTTCAGGCTTTAAATATGAATGCCAAAAATCAAGTCTTCCCTCATGGGGTGATTCTTTTAGGGCATGAATATACCCCCCAATAAATTGATGTAGTAGATTATCAGCTTCAGCCAAATCCATATAGTAATCTATATCAGTTTGTGACTTAATAAAAACCATTTTAGCATCTTTACCATATGTATTTATCAGGTATTCAATATCATTTACATCTTTATCGGGATCATTGAAATCATAATATGATTGTTCAAATGTTTGTGAATTTTCTATTACTAATTTCTTTTCTTCAGTTTTATCTGTGCGAACGTAATATCCATTTTCATTAAAAACATAATTATCAAGTCCGTTAAAATCCAAAAACCTCATAGGATTTAATAAACCATATTGATAAGGAGTAACGTCAAGATACTTTTCCAGCAGCGGCTCAACACCATTCCACCTTCCTATCCTGTTATCATAATACCTGGCCCCAAAGTAATCATAATTATTTTCAAGGTCTTTGTCTTTTTCTTTACCTGTAAATTTGTATCGCTGATTAGCATTTGAGAAAGAACGGTTCTCTAACTGATATCCCCATGCATCAACATCCTGTGCACTTAAAACAGTATTTGTTGAGTCAATAGTTGCTCTTATAGTTACTAAATGATCTTTAAGGTAAAAGCTCCTTTTGCCTGTGTTATCAATATATCCTATCTGGTCATTCCCATAAAGATTCCATTGCTCAAGCGTACTTCCGCTGTATATAGCTATTTCCTTACCTCCGGCATCGCGTACATAATAAGTAATGGTAACAGTGTTCCAGCTTCCGCTGCCATCACCGCCTTCAATACCTCCGCCGCCCGGCTGCCACATCTGCACAAGTTTCCTTACACGATTTCCGGATTCATCATACCAATATTGTGCCCTGTGTGTAGTTTGTGAAAGAACGTTTGTATTTTCAGTCATCAGGTTTCGCCAGTCATACTTCATCTGGTTATTCTTATTCAGATCATCTGATGTCAGATTCCCGTTTGCATCATAGGTATAATCAGCCTGGTTTTGTGTAACCTTTTTAAGCCTGTTGGATCCATTATAATATTCATAATTAAAATTATCAACAGAATTACCTGTCGCACCGCTTCTTTTTAATGACTTTAAATTGCCGTCTTTATCGTAACTATTGATCAGATCAAACTTATTAGTAGTTTGTGAGGATTTTACAAGCCTGTTTGAGTTATCATAAATATAGTTAAAGGTAAGGTTTTCGGTATTACCAAAACTACTCTTGTATGTACCGGCTAAGGTCTGCTGTTTTATGTTCCCGTTTAAGTAATAATTAAGATTATAAAAAAGAACTGCGCTACCTCCAACCCTGTTATGCCAATAGAGCCAGTTCCTGTTATTGTAATTCATAACGTACGCCAGATTGTTATTATCATCATATTTATACTGGCTTATTTGCTGGTCCTGGTTATAGGTATATTTTACTAAATTAAGGTAATTCCCCGGGTAATCATTCAGCTCTTCGGGTAATATTGGATTTGAACCTATGTACCAATCCGCAGAATTTAATCTTCCTGCATCATCATAGGCATATGTAAATACTTTGCCATCAGTTTGGTTTGGCTGGTACCAGAACTTTGTGGTCATATTCTGACTGTTATAAGTATTGGTCATTTCTTTCCATCCAAGCCCGTCAATCTTCACCCAGTATTTTACAATGTTCCCTCTTTCATCATACCTGTAATACTTGTAGCTCCACGGCTCACCAAGCCTTGTCCTGAAAGCTGTGGCAGCAAGCCTGCCACGAGTAAAATTTTTCTGGCTGTAACCGGTTGGGAAGTCGGTAAATACGTCTGAAACAGGAGCAAGTGAAACTGTATCATAAACATTTATAACATAAAGACTGTCTGCATTCTGAGGAAAGTCAAATTCTTCAGGAAGAGTTGTATCACCGCCTATACCGGTGCCACCGGGCGGGCTCACGTTACCATCTTTTTTGTCGCCGATTGTAAGCAGCCTGTTTAAGCCGTCATAAGTTCTGGCGGTAAAAAGATTAAACGCTGCATTGAACTGGTTCGCATCCTGCGAAAGCAGCAGGTTTCCGTTCTTATCGTAGCTGTATTTTGTTAACCCGGCATCTGCTGTGTTTCTCTGCATCTGCCTTCCGAACCTGTCATACCAATACTGAATTAATTTACCTTCGGGTGTCCTTACTTTTATTAACCTGTAAAGCGCGTCATACTGGTAATCAGTATATAGTGATATCATTTGTGGCGGATTATCAAGCTGAATTGTTGTATCAGGGTTAAACGGATTATCTTCGCTTTGGATATTTCCGCTGCTATCACCTGCAACAAACTTCTCTTCTCTTAAAAGGTTACCAACGGCATCAAAATACTTATTGAAAATTCTTCCTGTTTCATCGGTGTAAGCATGTTTTTCAACAAAACCGGTATAACCGGCAAGGTGAGCGCTTATTCCATTTTGATAAGAATATGATACCAGTGAAGAAGATGTATCGGCATTTTTGGTTTTTGTTTGTCTGCCTGCAAAATCGTAACTGAACATTGCGGTGTCGCCGGTTCCATCGAAATTACGCGCAGGTTTATTCAGGAAATTAAAGCGGTAAAGCAGCGAATCAAAGTTGAAATCTGAATTATAAAGGTCTTTTCTTTTTATGTTCCCGAAACCGTCAAAATGATATTTTATCCGTTTTTCTTTAACCGGAGATGAGTTTTTAAGTATTGATTTCAAGATAACCGTATTACTATCATCATCATATTCATAACGGAAAGTTGCTCCGTTTGAACTAACTTTCTTTAGAGTATCAGAAGCATCTATCTTACCATATATCTTCAGTCTCGGTATGTTATTATCCCTCCAGCTTACCCAGTTATAGTCACAGGGTACACAATAGAGCTTAAAAACATAATTTGGCGGCGTGTCTTCTCCCCCAATCCCGTTGGGTGATTGCTTTATATCAAAGCCCTTTAATTGTTTATTACTGCCTACAATGTAATTGTGAAGCATTGAAGTTATATTTATGAATTGATTCTTATTACACCCTCCCTGGTTTGTATCTACATTAAAATTTGAGCCAAAACTGTTTTCGGGAGTATAGGTAGTACTTTTGCTGATCCCGCGACCCTCACAATCATAACCTGATATTGTGCCCAGGTTACTGAATGGTCTTAGTGTAGATATAACACTTCCTGCAGGGGCAGGGTTGCCGCCTATGAACTTATCATATTTAGCCACCGGGAACCTGAGTTCCGCAAAACTTATGTTTACAAATTTTGGCAGGATTTCTCCGTCAAATTTCATAAAGGCATTGGATTTTGTAACAATTGTACCGCTTGAATTACATTCTACGTGTGTATTGAAACACCTGCAGGCTCCCACACCGTTGTACCATGGCGCAAAATATGCAGGATTATTTAAAAAGTATAATGTTCCATTTAATTCATCATTCGTACCCCAGCTTTCACTTACAAGGGTCAAGGTATCGTAGTAATAATTGGTATCTATGTACGTCATTGTATCAACCACAATATTACTTTCAAAATCACCAGGCAAGGTAACAGAACTGATTCTGTTATACCTGGGTTCATACATAAAACGTGAAGCATACCTGTTTTCATCTATCATTAACAACGGTGTACCGGATTGGTTATACTTTGTATATATCCTTTTCAAAGTATCACAGCCGCCTGATAGGCGTTTATAATTCTCAATTCGTATGGGGAGCTTTGTATTATAAAAATATTCCCATGCAGTGGAATCATTTCCGCTGGAGAATTTTATTTTGTAAGCTATCTTAGGCGGGTTTCCGCCTGTCTGTCCCCCCGGGATTTCATCCCCCGTGCCGCAATGGCTTTCTGAATATGATACCGGATAATAAAAGAATCTTTCTTCCTGGTTTTCAGGCTTCAATACTCTCTTCAGATTGCCTTCGATATAAGGTAAACCGGATGTGCCATACATATACATCGCGAGGGTATCTTTTCTGTAATAAATGAATCTATTTTCAATTGCATCCTGTGAACTACCCTCAGCGAATTCTTTATCTGAAATTATCTGTCCAAAATAACCTGAATCATTATTTTCTGTTAGTATGTACCTCTTTTCAGTTTTCTTCAATAAGTTATTATTGATATCGTAAAGTCGCTTTACTGTATCTATACCTGTTTTATAAAATAACTTAATTCCATAACTAACTAAAGCGCCTCCATTTTGAGATTTTAGTCTTTGGTTATCATAGAAGGTTATTGCCTGCTCAATGTTAAGCATATCAGTAATAACTTTGCTTCCTAACGGGTCAATTTCTGTTTTTTGAATAATAAGACTGTCTGGACTGCTGCTTTTATACAAATAACTGAAATTCCATTCCCTGTTTTGACCCTCTGTTGTAACTTTCTTTTTCGTAGTTAAAAAAGAACCGTTAAAAAAAACATTAAAATTACCTGTATGATATTCATAATTTATTTCTTCAAATGTCGAGGCATTGGGTTTCAATGTTTTTTCTCTGATCAACTTATTTACTGAACCAAGATCTTTGTATTCATTAATAATAATGCCGTAATTTTTTACAGGGTAAAATTTATATTCTTTTACCGATACATTGCCTTCGGAGTTATTTAAGGTTGTTCCGTCAAGTGATGAAATAGCTTTCCTTGTACAGTAATAATCTGTATGATCAGCCGGCAATTCATTAAATGATGTATTGCTGTCAGTAAATTCATATAAATATTCTGTCAGGCATTTTTGCTCAGTGTTATCTATATCTTTTTTTGAGCTTAACATGTTGCAGAAAAAAGGGTCTCTTCCGTTTCCTTTAAAAGTATTGTTATCACTTCTTAAGGGAGTATCTGAATTTAAATAAGTAAGCCCGCTTACAGCAGGGGAGTAATATCCATATTCCCTCTTTCCACCAAGGAAATTTTTTATAATTTTTATTCTTCGCAGATCATTTGCAGAAATATTGATATTGTTTGTATTTGAATAATTACATGGTAAGTTTGAAAGATTTCTTGAGTAACTTTCATATTCTGCAGTAGTTTGCTGCTGTAAGGGGTTGGTAATAATGCTTAACATCGGCATCTTGGAGCCCTGGATTGTTTCTGTATATGCTGCAAAATCAGAAAAATGCAGTTTATATCTTCCTGTTTCACCGGAATTATCGTCAACAATTATACCGTTAAAATTATAATTGAATTTTATGCCATATGAAGCATCAAAAACGTCTCTGCCCCATTGTTCATTTAAATGCTGGTAATTCATACCAATTGTATTTCCGAATTGATCCCTGATTAACTGAAGGAAAAATGCCATGGGTTTTTTGGAAGGTTCTACAGTAGTATTTCTCAGGTCATAAAAAGAAACCTCTTTTTCATTAAAACTGTAAATTAATCCATCTCCCATAAAAAGTTCCATTTTCCTTTTTTTCCAGGGTAATGTTTCCGGATCACTGTAATCAAAAACTACTTCAGCTTTTATGTGGCTGCCTTTTTCATCACTGTAATAAGTGCCGGTATACTGGTTTTGCGCCTTATTGATCAATGAAATTGTTGAACCGTCTCCGGTCAGAATATTGATTCTGTCGAAATCACTGGCTGAAAGGCTTTTAAAGCCGTCTGAATAATGATAACCGGGTATTAATTTTCTTAGTTCATATCCGCTTACACCGTTTGAATTTGGCTTACTTAAAAACCTGGTTTCAAAATTCATTACCTGAACTGCAATGCCGTTGACGCTAACTATCCATTCAGGTGCATTAATATTATACCTGTTGCAGGCAGGTCTGCCCGTCAGGCAATATGTTGTATCTGCAAGAAATACTTCATGGTTAACGCTGCCGTTATATGTCAGCTTCATGTTAAAATCAAGGCTGTTGCTCACTTTATACTGATATAAAGGAATTTCGTATATCAAATTACCGTTAAAATCATTGATTATTTCGCTGCCGTCAAAATTAATACTGCTTGATCTTGAAAAGCCTCTTTCGTTAAACATCTGGCTCGCGTCTTTTACCTGCGTAGGTTCTAATGGGTTATCGGTTTGTACCTCCCCTCCGTTTGTTGAGTCAGCCGGTAATTCTGTTGTATCCCCGCCGGTTGAATCACCCTGTGCGAATAAATTGAATGCCGGTTCGTATAATGAACCGGCAGTATATATTGCAGCTGTTGTAAACAGCAGCAGGAAAAAAGTTCTGAGAAGATTGTTTTTTTGTAAGAATATTTTAGAGTTCATTATTTTTTCTGTAAGAAGTTTATTAAAGTTGTTTTTTTGAAGTTTAAATTTTTTCGTTTATTTCATGATACCCCCCTTAATAATCCCATATTCCTGTAATATGAAATTCAAATGTTTTGAAAAAACCTTTGCGTATTTTTATCCTGCAAATACCGTGTTTTGCGATATCATTATTTATTTTTTTCATGCAGGAATATTTTACGGGTATATAATTCTTAAGTTCTTCGGAATCGATATATTTTAAAATGCACTGCACCCAGCCCCTTTCAAGTACGATGAGATTGTATTCGCAGCGCTTAGCTGAAATAGTTTTAATATTTGATGTAGTCAGCATGTTTCGCAAGGTACCCTGTAATTGTTTCCGGATTGAGATGTAAATCAAAGTATATATGCAATAAGCATATATACTTGCAAAGATAATCCATAATATCGGATTAGTCAATATC
>JABFSP010000165.1 GCA_013140565.1 Ignavibacteria bacterium | reverse complement strand
CCATTTGGCTGGTTCAGGGTAGCAGTGGTGATGGCGGTGTGTTTTTTACCTCCAATGGCGGAGTGAGCTGGGTTCAGCAATTTTCAGGTGGTAATCAGAACCCTAACAAAATATATATGTATAATGCAAGAATAGGATTTATGTCCAATAGTTCAGCATTGCCAAATATATATAAAACTACCAATAGTGGAGAGAATTGGACTGTAAATCTGAGTGGGGAAAATTTTTATCATATGCAGTTTATTGATAGCCTCACAGGATGGAAAAGCAGTACATTCTCTAATTTGGTTGATTCCTCTATGAAAAAAACAACTAACGGCGGAATAACCTGGTTTAAACAATATATTCCAACTGGCTCTGATATCATTCAGTTTGGTATTTCAGGTTTTTCCTGTCTTAATAAAGATACAGTATGGGCAGTGGGAAACAGTATCTTCTTTCCTAATAGTCAGGTACGGGGTATGGTTTTTAGAACAATCAATGGTGGAGCAAATTGGCTTTACCAGATACCTGATACTGTTATTAATACATCAGTATATTATTTTATTCAATTTGTTAACAGGAATAATGGCTGGGCATATAACACATCGCGCGGAATTCATACAGCAACAGGAGGCGATCCTGTTTGGATAACTGCATTAGAACAGTTAAGTACAGAAATACCAAAAGAGTTTAAATTATTTCAAAATTATCCCAACCCATTTAATCCAAATACAAGGATTGAATTTCAGTTATTAAAACGAGGTAATGCGGAAATTATTATTTATGATATAACAGGAAGAAGAATACAGAAATTACTGAATGAAGAACTCAGTGCAGGTGAATATGAAATAGACTTCAATGCATCAGGCTTATCTTCAGGAACATATTTTTATAAATTAATAATAAATTCAGGAAAGGAGGTATTTACTGAAACTAAAAAAATGGTTTTGATAAAATAAAAAGATTCAAAGCGGTTATTAATACTTCACGCTAGGTAGGGGTGCCGAAAAAACATAATTAATAACTTAAAAATTAAAAGTGATGAAAAACAAACTTTATGTCATCGCATTAATATTACTAACCCCAATATTGATCTTAAACTTCTATTACCCTTCAAAAAACACACAATCTCCGCCTCAGGCGCCGTTACCCTACACAGATAAATTCCTCATCGGCGCGATGAATTCCCAGGAAAACATGCCTGTTTATGACTCCGGGGGCTTTAACACTACACATAAATATATTGAAAGCGAGTGGAATACAGCTCTTGGCAGACACACACCGATTGCTTATATGACAGGTGAACACTTGTTTGATCCTGTACCTACGCAGGCGATAAGAGATATACTTACTGATATTTACAACAACCATAACCAAAGCCGTTTTATCTGGCAAAGACCAAAGATCGAATGGCTTTCATTCGGACAGAGCAGTATTTACAAAGCATTCCAGGATGACCCTGATTACTGGTTTTATGGATTCAATGATACATCAGGCACGCGTTTTACCGATATTCAGTGGAACGGGGGCAAGGATGTTCTTTACTGCAGTTCAGTTAATATGGGTCCGGGCGCGCATTTTGTCTTAAAGCGGCTTAAAGCAAATACGGAGCAATGCAAAAGGATCGTTTCCGGTAAAGGCAATGAATGGAGCGGTGATACAGAGTGTGATTGGTTTGTAAAGCCGAAGATCAGAGCTAATAGAAATTTCATCATTAATCCGAATAACAGTGAAGTTGATATTTGCAAAATTTATGTCGTATTGAATGATGGGACGACTCAAAAACTTGTAACACCCACAACGATAAAAGCAAAACATTTTCAGAAAAACTATGAACAGGGGAATTTATATAATGGTGGTTATTTAGAGGAGTTTTATTTTGATGGTCCATTATTACCTCCCCGCGGATTAAAATTCCATGGTGATCTTATAAGACCTGATAACACGGGTCAAAGCTGGTATTTCAGCGCCAGGGGCGAAAATCCCGAAACAGCGGAAATTAACCATGCAGATATACAGATTGAATGGCTTGATAACTGCGAAATGTGGATAGATTATGTTAAAGTGGAAAATGATATTGCTGATGAATTATTTAAGGGAATTAGAGATCCTTGGATAACAGACGAAGCCAATGCAGTAATGATAGACCCGATATATGTGTATAATTTTTACACTGAGCTTACCGAGTTTAACAATATACCATGCATGGCTTATATAAATCATAAATTAGATTCAATTACAGGAGGAAGAATTAATTATATGTCAGACCTTCTGCCGTACTACCAGTACCACATGCCGTGGTACGCCAAAGGAACCATAGATACCCCTGATAAGATAAAGAAATTTTTCTTTGACAGGACCGGTATTAAGCAGATATACCTTGGTGACCCTTACCCGATAACCGCAACCCACGATAACGGCTGCTTTGGATATACAATACCGCAATACAGTAAAATACCAAACACTTTGCCGGCAGCCCCTAACCAGTATGAAGAATACGGCGACAGGGTCGCTCCGGCAGTTTATGATGCATGGCTTCAGAATCAGCTTGATACAGCTTGTGCGTGGTACACAAGCGGCGGATCATTTAATGAAGTGGATAACGGCATGAAGCCGATGGTTTATAAAGGCTCATTTAAATATCTTCTAAAACGCGGCAGCGCAATGTCTAAACTTCAAAATATACCCTTTGTAATGATGCTTCAGGCTCATCAATGGGTAGATGAAGGAGAACTTGACAGGGAACCTACTATAGAAGAGCAGGACCTTATGGTAAATGTAACTGTATCTTACGGCGCAAAAGGTATAATATTCTGGCAGATGCCTTCATTTTATACAAATAACCCGTGTTTTTACTGCAAAGGTATTGATAGCGGTTACGGAAATCCGCGGAGGAATAATGTTTATAACCAGCCCAAGTGGGATTCACTTAAAAGTACAGTTGCCCGCCTTAAAAAATGGGGACCAACCCTGATGAGTTTTGATAACCGGGAGACTGATTCATATATTTACCGGGTAGATAATGAGAGAATAGAGTGTATTAACGAAACATATTTCCGTGATGTTGTATCTTATAAAACAGGCACGGGGGAACCACCCTGTTCAGAGGATTCACCGGATACTACTGATGCACCGCACCCAAACGGGCTAAGGTATGAATGCAATGAAGACCGCTATTTACAGGTTGCAACATTTAAAGGGGATGGGAGTGACTATAATAAATATTTTATGATAGTTAACCGCAGGTGCTCACCATATAAGGATGAATCAAATGAGGATAACCGCGGAGGCAAAAGATTTATGCGGGTTTATTTTGACCAGAATCACATCGAGTTTGCCGGGTATAATAGCTGGAATATTATTGATGTTGAAAATCCCCGTGCGATAGTTGGCAAGTTTGATAAAACTGCGCTTGTGCCGTATGTTGATTTGGACTGGTTTAACCCGGGGCAGGGGAAATTATACAAAATAGTTCCTGTTCTTCCAACCGGCGGTATTTTAGCAGGCAATGAAAACATAACAGGACAAAACTTCACCTGCGAAGCACCTGTTTATAACAATGGATATAATATTACAATTGGCGCAAACACTACAATACATTTTAACGATAGCTCTAAGTTCGTGATGTCGGGTGGTGTGTTTACCGTGGGCGACCAGAACACATCAGCTCCGCAGAATATAACAAGTGACGCAGTTCCGGGCGGTTCATGGCGCGGTCACAGCTTCACCAATTGCGAAGTGAAGATCTACGGCGCAACGTTTACGGGACTTGCAAATGATACAACTTACGCCGTAAATATCATTGATTGCCCCGTTGTTGATATAAGGAACTGTACTTTTAATACAAACAGCTCACTCAAAGGCGGCGTGAATGCAATTTGTTTTAATAATCCTTTTATAGCAATAAATAATATATACATAGGCAGTAATACATTTAATTCCTCAGGCTCAACCATACCAACGGTAAATGTATCATCATATGCGGGTGTAACAACTCCATTGATTATAGAAAACAACACATTTAATGAGGGTAACACAGCAGTATTCCTGAGCGGTGTAATTGGCGGAGCAATTAAAGGTAATACAATGACCGATAATTACATTGGAATAAACGCATTAACTTCATCTATAGATGTAGTACAAAATAATATATCCTCGACTGTCACCGGTTCTATGGGTATATTTGCCGCAGGCGGAAGTGAGCTAAAGCTCAACAGCTCAGGAGCATTTACACTCGGCGGATTGAATAATATCTTAAACGAAGGCACAGGCACAAATAATATAAATGTCGATGGTTCATACTTTTTACTTGATGATGGTGAAAATATTTTCAATATTTCAAGTGACCAGAACTCATACCATTTATACGGTTACTTCCCGATGTTCACTGCGGTCACAACCGAAGAAACCAACAACTGTTTTAAGGTGGATGGTTCACCTGTTGACCCGCCAATAAACATGGTAACCTCAGGCTACCAGGGGTCACAGATAACATTTAATTTTAATCCATACCTTGCGGGCTGTGAAATACCTGATGGAGGTGACGGGCTGGCAATAGATCTGGGTGATGGCATTTATGATACAATATATACCGGCGGTTCAGGTTCAGGTGGCAGCCATAGTTCCGTAGCGTCCGTTCGCCGAACGGACAAACAGGTTTATGTTGATCCAGCTGCCAAGACCATGTACGATTCCATAAGCGTACTTATGCGTTACCGTAATTACACACAGGCAAAAACAAAATGTCTGGATCTTATCAACACATATCCTGATAGCATTCAGAGCATATTTGCCGTATCGAAACTCTTTCTTGCAACCGTGGCAAGTGATACATCATATAACGCCGCAAATACTCTTAAAATATTCTATGAAAACCTGATTTTGAACCATCCGGGCAATACATCGCTTGTAAAGCGCGCTAATTATTATATATTAAAATGTAAAGTAAGGATGCATGAATACTCACAGGCATTGGCGGGATTTCAGCAGATAATAAACCAGAGCCCCTACAGCTACGAAGGACTTATCGCAAGATGGGATTACATGGCAACTTCATTGCTGATTCAGGGTCAGGGCGGAGGTTACAGCTCAATTGACAATAATTCTGATGAATTTGAGGTAGGTCAAAGGCATGCCTTTGACTATAGCGATATAGACGGAAATGATGATGACAAAAAACCATTCACCAAGGAACAAAGACAGGATATACGTAAATCCATCAATACAGCAATAGAAATATCCAAAAATGATGATGAGGTGAAGATAAAGACGCTTGAAGAGAAGTCAGAGCTTGGCGATGTGAATGCATCAAAGGAACTGACTCAGATGAAATCATTAAAACAGGTGGTAAAGACTGAAAAGCCAAAGAGCATAATTGAGCATGTAAGGATAGTATCGGAAGATATAAGGAAAGTATTTGGTTCAAGTACCAGCAGTAAAGGCAATGAACCGAAGAATATTCCATTGGTATTCAGGATATCACAGAATTATCCAAATCCGTTCAACCCCGTAACAAAAATAAATTATGATCTGCCGAAAGATTCAAAGGTTAACATAGTAATTTATGACATATTGGGCAGGGAAGTTAAACGGCTTGTAAACAATGAACTTAAAACCGCAGGTTCGTACATTGTGGATTTTAATGCCATGAATTATGCGTCAGGTGTTTACTTCTACCGCATTGAAGCGGAAGAGCCCAATGGCAATAAATTTGTGGATAGTAAGAAGATGGTGCTTTTGAAGTAAATATTTTTTGTAGCAGGCGTGGCTTTGTTTACCCCTTAGGGGCCCGCATGTAAAGAAAGCGGCAGGCGGAGCCGTGCCGCGTACAGTTATCCGGATTAACGGAAACAAAAAACCCCTCCGGACTCTCCGGAGGGGTTTTTTATTTTAATAACTGTACGTTATGTGCTTAGTATAACTGTGCTTTTTATATCTTTTTAGCCGCTAATGGTAATTTAGGTGCTAAAATGCTTATTTTAAATCTTACTGTGTTTATTCGCCTATTTTTACGAGCTTAGGCTGGTATTTAAGTTTGTATAAAGCACTCAAATCTTTCTTCGCGGATTTTTCTTTTTCATACAATCCCACAAGTACCTTATAGGTTACTGTTTTTGTGTTTGTATTGGGATCTGTAACCGCTATTTCTTCAAGAAAAAGTTTGGTAAAACCGTCGCGTTCTAACCGGCCGATTCTTCTATCGGCAAGTGACTTGTCGGTATATACACCCACTTCAATTGAGTTACCTTTTACTACCGCCAGTTGGTTTGATATATCATAAAATCTGATAAGTGAATCTATATCATTTATCTGCTGGAAGAGGTTTGATTCTTTTTCTTTTTCCTCTTCTGTTTTTGGTGTTACAACTTTGATCTTTAAGTTGCCTTTTGATTTAAGGCTCTTGTTCAGTTCAAAGTCATTTGAAGTACCGTCTTCACCTTCAAATTCAACGAACACCTTTGACTCAGCATCAACATTGCCGTTTAAAAGCTCTGTTGTTTTGAATTCATTGGTATCAATTTCCGTGATATCAATATGTTCATCAGGATCAATACCCTGGCGAAGCATTTCAGCTTCTTCATCAGTAATTTGCTCGATCTTTACCTGTGTCGTTCCGCCCATACCAATCGCTTCCTTGGAAGCTTTGGAAAGATCAATGATCCTTCCCCTGATAAATGGACCCCTATCATTAATTCTGACAACGGTATAGAGATTATTCTCAAGATTTGTGACCTTCAGCAGGGTACCGAAGGGCAAGGTTTTGTGAGCCGCCGTGAATTCGTAGGTATCAAAACGTTCGCCATTGGCTGTTTTTCTACCCTGGAATCCAGGACCGTACCACGAAGCCTCGCCGGTTTCCACAAAGCTAGAGCCGGTTGGATCTCCATTTGAGTAAGCACTTTCTGATATTGCACCCGTAAGCACGAGTTGTACAGTTAAAAAAGAGATTAACCACAAGATTCTTGTTTTAAACAATGCATCTCCTTTCATGTTTTTGTTAATAAATTGACTGTCCCATAGCAGCATAGCATATTATATCA
>JABFSP010000040.1 GCA_013140565.1 Ignavibacteria bacterium | reverse complement strand
ATGTAAAACTGCTGCCGCTTGACCCTGTAAATGACGGTTATTATAATTTGTTTGTAATTCTTACCGATTCCTTTGGAACTCCAAGGGCATCTCACTTAGGAAGATTTAACGTACTTGCAAATGGTGATCTTGTTGATGTCAGTGGTAACCCTATGTCATTGACTATAAATCCAAATGATACGATAGATCTTGCCAGGGCCCTTTATTCGATCATAAGTATAGATATTGGTGTGGTTACTCAGCCGGGTCAGACAAGAATAGTCGCGGGTCCCATTACCGTACATGCAGATTCAATTACTGCCAGACTTTTGATTAACGACACTCTTGCTGTGGGTTCCGCAATGACATCTGCACTGGGCCCCAACAGTGTTCTTTACACAGTAAATGCACCTACTGGTTCACCGGGTGACTGCGGTAAAGGAGTCTGGTTCTGTGATGAAAACGGAGTTTTCTCATGGACCTCCGGAAGTAATCTGAACCCCGGATGGGGATGGCAGTATCATGGATATCTAAGGAACAAGACAACCGGGGAGATATTTTCAACAGGAACATTTTATAATGCCGGAAATTTTGATTCAGACGGAGCAGGATCCTGCGCTGATACATTAGGAACCGCTTACAGTAAACCAGGTCAGGATTGGGTTCGCTCAGGATGCGGCAATGTGACAAATATTCTGGATGGTAACCACGAAGTTTTTGCCACGTTAGAACCTGAATTCAGATCAGGCGGCGCACCGCCGTTTGTTCTGAAACTATATTATCAAGGTAACATTGTCAGCAGTCTGGGGTGTAACAGGAGAGATAATATGTTTACCCAAAGACAGAATATCCCTGATGTATCCCTGAGGATAACCAGATAAAACAAAAGTTCGGAATTAACAAAAAAGCCGTATTTTTAAATACGGCTTTTTTGTTTTAAAAATATAGATAACTGTTTTTCTTGATGGATAAATTGTTGCTTTTGCTATAGATCATATTTCCCGTCCAGGTTTTCAAATTTGAAAACCAGCGCAGCAATATAGAATGCACTTGAATAGAATCCCATCAGCCCCACTGATAATCCGGCGTAAGAATAATTGACGAAGGAATCAAATATCAGCCTTGAAAGGAAAACAATTACAAAAAATACAAGCAGGTCATTATAAACAGATTGCTTCAATATTTTAAGAGATATAATGAAGTAATATACCTGGAAAAGTACCGCCATAATAAATCCAACCAATCCGTAAGCAGTCAGTACCGAAGCCCAGCCAACATCAGAAAATCCCCATGCGTAAATACTTTCCTCTACGGTTTCGGGTTTTAATACCCACAAAGGGTGCATACCTATGCCAATAAAAATATTACCGTTTTGCCAAAGTGAAAGCAATGCGCCAATATTGGCAATTCGGGTTCCATAAGTTCCTTCCTGAAACTTAAAATCATCCTGTCCCTGTGATACACGAGCTTCGATAGCGTCAAATAAATAATCTGATTGCGGAATAAACTGGGTAAAAGCGTAAAATAGCGCTCCAAGTAAAATAGAAATGATCACAATTTGTCTGAATGCCATACGGAATTCCCGTTTCTTGATGGCGTACCATACCAGTATCAAGATGATAGTCAGTGTAAAATAGATCCAGGCCGCTCTTCCAAAGGCCAGAATATGAGGAACAATAAACAGTATTGCTAAAAACAGCTGGTAGACCCTGAATTTTTTTGTCATCCACTGGTATATAAATCCAAGAAAGAACAATTCCCCGTAAAAAGTACCGCCGTAAACGCGAAATACTTTTAAACCGCCGGGCAGACTTTGTTCCGATATACCTACATCCGGAAGAAATGCGATCCCGGTTACCGCGCTTAAAATGTACAGGAAGTTTGAAACTATAGCAACAGGAAGCATGATCTTAATAAGATAACCCAGCCCTTTGCGTTTTATAAGAAGTAAAAAAGGGAACACAAGAAAACACAGCCATAAATTCTTTAACCGGAAGAACAGCTCAATGAAATTATAATCATATTTTATTGAGCTTATCGCAAACTGAAAGAGGAAGTATAAAAGGAGTAACTTTGGAAGCAGTAACGCCTTACTATTGTAATACCTGGGATATTCTTTTACGTTGAATAATGAATATGCGGTTAATCCGTATAAAAGAAAATCTGAAATGCGCATATTACGGTAAACAAAATAGAATTGTTTTGGTATTAATCCAAGTGTTCCATTTTCAATGAAAAAGATCAGGAAAATGCCCCATGCCAGCAACTTTGCATTTACCGGAATATAATTCGAATCTTCCAGAGCCTGGCCAAAAGAATGCCTGTTGGGCGATTTTTGGCCTGCTGTAATACGAAAATTATTTGCGAGTTTAACTACCAAAAAGTGAAATTAATTTATTTTTTAAATATGCCCTTTTTTCTGTAATCTTCATACATGTAAACAAGAACCGGGATATAAATGTTCATACCGGCGAAGAATCCCCACAAACCCGTTGAAACAAAAACAAATGAAAAACCAACAGTGCTATCAAATACCAGTTTTGAAAACAACAGGACTATCAAAAAAGTATACAGATTTACCCGGGGAGAATAACGCAGAATTTTAAGGGATAAAAACATATAATAGAACTGGATGATCACTGTAATGAAAAGTCCGATAGCGCCGTAAGCGGCCAGAACCGAAGGCCAGCTTACATCACTAAAAGCTCCGTAAATTATAGTTTCCTCCCGTGAATCGGGACCGATCACCCACATTGGATGAAACCCGACACCAAGGAACACATCACTGTTCATCCAGAGATAAACCAGAGCGCTGTTTTGCAGATTAACGCGGGTACCATAAGTACCTTCATCATATTTTACATCTTCCTGCCCCTGGAAGATCCTGGAACTCAAAGCATCAACATAATAATCTGATTCAGGTATGAATTTTATGAAGACATAGGTAATTGAAATTCCCATTACAACAAGAAGTATTGCCTGTCTCAACAGGATCTGGTAATTCTTTTTGTTCATGGAATTTATTAAGATTATTACAAGGATAGTGAAAACAAATCCGACCCAGGCAAGCCTCCCGAAAGCAAGTATATGCGGTATTATAAATAAAGCAACAAGCCCCATTTGCCAAAACCGAAATTGTTTTGTTATCCAGTAATACACAATGCCCAGGAAAAATAATTCACCAAAGAAGGTTCCGCCAAAAACCCGGAATACTTCTATATCCCCGGGGAGCCTTTGTTTGATGATCGATACATCAGGAAGAAAGGCTATACCCGTTAAGGCAGTTATGATGTAAAGTGTGTTTGAAATTACCGCAACCGGAAATATAAGCTTGATCAGGAACGGAAGCCCGTTTCTGCTTATCAGCAGCAGGTATGGAAACACAAGAAATGACGCCCAGATACCCTTGAGCCTGAGAAAATATTCAACGGGGTTAAAACCATAACGAAGGTAACTTACCAGAAATTCAAACAAGAGGTAAGCGAGAAATATTTTTGCTATCAGGAAAGGTTTACTGTTGAAGAGCACTTTGTATTCTTTATACGAAACAAAAGAATAAAGCACCATTGCATAAAGGATCAGATCTGATATTCGTATACTTCTGTACAGCAGGTAATATTTTGCGGGAACAAGACCAAGTGTACCGTTTTCTATGAAGTAGTAGAGGAATATTCCTACGGCAAGAATTCTTGCCCGAAGATTTACAACAAGTTCTTCTTTGAAGAAGTTTTCGCTGTAAAGCATTGAGTCACGGTCACCCTTTACAGAGGGAGCACCTATGACCGGCATTCTTTTGCCGCGAAAACTATTTATTGATGTTCTTAACAATCAGTTCGTTTATTTAAAAGCAAAGTAAATATTCGGGCAGTTAACCGTGATATTTTTTTATCTTTTGTGAATATTCCTTAACAAGCTGATCAGCGCGTTTTTGCGTTTTTGCCTCCGCATTTACGTGGAAGATCTCTCTTTCGCTATCCGGAATGCAAAGCACCCATGTATATTCATCAAAAAATATCTTAATGCCGTCTATCATTTGCCTTTTTGTGCCTTCGGAATCTTCTACAAGTTTGCGCATTATCTTCCCCTTCTGGTCAAGCGTGCAGAAGACATTGTTCTTTGCCATGTGCAGCAGCGGGGTTTTCTTTTCTATCTCGCTGAGTTTTTTGTGTGATCTTGCCGCAAGCTCGAGTATCTTCATAATTGAAAACATACCGTCAGTTGCAAAAGAAAATTCAGGGAAGATAACGCCGCCCTTAGTTCCGCCCGCCAGCTCAACATCAGGATCGGCAGTGGCGTTCATAATTGCAAAATGTGAATCTTTTACCCTTACAATATCAGTGAAGTACTTTTTCGCTACAATATCTATTTCACCTGAAGCCTGTATTGGTATCGCTATTTTTTTGGTTTTCGGGTAAAGTGTCAGATACATATACACCACCAGGCTTAAAAAGCGGTCATAACTGAGGATCTTACCCGTGTCATCAACAAGATAGATCTTTTCGCCGCCCGCATCAATCAAAAAACCTGCATCATATTTTAAAGATGTGACAATATAGGAAAGCTGCTGAAGAGCTGTTTTAAATTCTTCAGGTGACCGTGATTGTTTTGCCGAATCCAGATGAGAGTCCAGTGTAACCAGCTCTATGTTGAAATCACCCATTATGTTTGGCAATATTGTTGAAGTTATTCCGTGTGAAAAGTTTATTGCAATCTGAAATTTTCTTTTGTTGATAATTTCTTTATTAAGAAGCGAAATGAACCGCTCCTTGTAACTTTCATAAGTTCGTTCGGCGTAGTTAATTGAACCTATCTTATCGAACGGTATTGGTCTGGCATCATTGGATATAACCAATCGTTCAATTGATTTTATTTTTGCCGAAGAAAGGTCTTTCCCGTTGGAATCAAAAAATATTATGTCGCACCTGGATGAATCAAACGGAGATTTCCTTACGAAAATTCCTCCGGATACCTTCCCTTTACCAAGCTCCTGCCTCAAAATGGGAATAGGTGTTGTCTGGTAGTCAAGTACGGTAACTCCGCTTGAAAGCAGACCGGATGTAATGGAGCCTTTTATCATCAGAGAAACATTATCAATATCACGGGAAATAAGGATCTTCGAATCCAGCCCCGCAAATACACCATATGCCATGCCAAGCTTCGCGCTGAAATCAGGGGTAATTTCAATGTTGCTTAAACCGGTTATTCGGGAATCTGTAAATAATGTATCTTTCCATCTTTCTTCCCAAATCAGGTTTTTTGTAACAATGGAATTGCTGTCAACCGTTTTTTGCGGCCATATTTTTACGTCGCTTCGGATGTTGACATTGTTGCCTATTACCACATTGCTGCCAATAAATACATTTTCGTTTATTTTACAGCCGGGTTTTATTCTGACGCTGTTGCATAAAACATCATAAGTGACCCTTGAATTATCTTCAATTGATACATTATTCCACAAAATAGAATCTTTTACAACTGCGCCCGGCGCAATGTAACATTTAGCGCCAATAACTGAATTTATCACCCGGGCATTTCGTGATATTTTGGCAGTTGGTGCAATGATGTTACCGTTTTTCAGCAGCCCTTTTGCAAGCGGCAGATCTATCTTGCCCTTCAGCGCCTCAAGATTTGTTTTAATATAATCATCTAAAGAGCCGACATCACGCCAGTAGCCGCTGAGTGTTGCGCCGTATAACGGCATTTTGTGTTTCAGCAGGTAGGGGAAGAGATCTTTTGAGAAATCGCAGTCAGCTTTATTGCCCCTTGCTTTTGGAACGAGCCCAAGGGTTTCTTTTTCAAGTACATAAATACCGGTGTTAATGGTATCACTGAACACTTCGCTCCAGGATGGTTTTTCGAAGAACTTTGTTATCTTACCTTCCTTATCGCTCAGCACTATTCCAAACTGTAATGGATTCTTTGCGCGTGTCAGCACAAGTGTAGAAACAGATTTTCTTTTTTCGTGGAATTTAACAGCCTGCGAAAGATCGAAATCAGTAACAACATCCCCGCTGATGATAATAAAACGGTCATTGATCAGCTCATACCCGCAGTAAACCGCGCCGGCAGTGCCGTAATCGGCATCCGGTTTTACATACTGTATCTTTACCCCGAATTTTTTGCCATCCTTAAAATAATCACGGATAATTTCTGCCTGGTGATAAAGTATCATGACAATATCGGTTATCTCATGTTTCTTAAGCAGCTCTATAATATGCTCAATGATAGGCTTGTTTAAAAGCGGTGTCATTGGTTTCGGAATATTCGCCGTAAGCGGTCTGAGCCTTGTGCCGAATCCGCCTGCCATCACAACTGCCTGCATATAGTATTTTTCCTTTAATTGACCTCACCCCCAGCCCCTCTCCGAAGGAGAGGGGAGAAGATGTAAAAATTATTAATCTTCAATAAACGATACGTTTCACATTCCGGCGCTTTTTTGCCGGTCCCGCGCTTCTGTATGGCGGGATAACGTTTTACGTTTCACGTTATTTATTTTCTTTATTCTTATCAAAATCAAAATTCACATCAGGGGCTTTATCTGTTCCCGGAGCTGATTTGAAATACTGTTTTTCCTTAAAGCCCATTATTTTTGCGGTAATAAGCGTAGGGAATCTGCGAACAGATGTGTTATATTCCTGAACCGCTTCATTGAATTTTTTTCTTTCAACTGATATACGGTTTTCTGTGCCTTCAAGCTGTGACTGCAATTGCAGGAAATTCTCGTTGGCTTTAAGCTGCGGGTAATTTTCCGCCACTACCAGCAATCTTGAAAGCGCGCCGGAAAGTTTATCCTGTGCTTCTGAAAATTGTTTGAACTTTTCCTCGTCTGAAAGGTCATCGGTAGAAAGTTTTATCTGCCCGACCCTTGAACGAAGTTCGGTAACTTCGGTTAAAACGCCTTTTTCGAAATCAGCGTAACCCTGTACGGTTTTGACTAAATTGGGGATAAGGTCGGCCCTGCGCTGGTACTGGTTTTCAACCTGAGCCCACGCCTGGTTAACTTTTTCATCCTGTTCAACAAGTGAGTTATATCCGCAGCCTGAAAAGGCGGCTATTGAAATGAGAAGCAAAACAATAATGAAAATATATC
>JABFSP010000028.1 GCA_013140565.1 Ignavibacteria bacterium | reverse complement strand
CCATAAATATAATACTAAAACTCCCTGCATCCCAAAGAGATAAAATAAGTATCTCCTTAGGCAGATTTTACACATTTCCTGAAATTTTCCCAATCACATATTAATGAAAACTACCAAAGCACAGAAAAAAACCTTTGTTTTAGATACTAATGTTATACTTCACGACTCAACCTGCATAAACCAGTTCAAAGAGCATGATATTGTAATACCTATAACAGTTATTGAAGAACTTGACCACTTCAAGCGCGGCAGCCAGGTTATTAACCTGAATGCCCGTGAATTCGCAAGGACGCTTGACAGCCTTACAGGCTCTGCCCTCTTCAACGGCGGTGTGCCGCTTGGCAAAGGCAGGGGAAAAGTATCCATAGCGCTAAGCCGCGGATTGAGTGATGAAATACGCGAAATATTTAAAGAAGATACCCCTGACCATAGAATACTCAGCGCAGCTGTTGATATAAAAAAGAAGAAGAACAATGATTCTGTTGTACTAATTAGTAAAGATGTTAACCTCAGAATGAAAGCCAAAGCAGTCGGCGTGCAGGCGGAAGATTACACAACCGATAAAATTACTAATGTTGAAGAGCTCTACAGCGGCAAAGAAACCATTGAGAATTTCAATCACGATATAATTGAAAAACTCTACCAGCCGCCTTTTGAGGTGCCAATTAAAGCCACATTAAAGAAATCAAAAACTGAACAGGTCCCCAATAAGTATTTGGTGTTAAGGAATGAAAGCCACTCTGTACTTGCGGCAATTGACCATAAAAATCAGTTACTGCGTAAAGTTGATAAGAATCCCGTTTACGGCATTAAACCCCGCAACGCGGAGCAGACATTTGCAATAGATGCACTCACAAATCTAAACTTGCCGCTTGTTACGCTTACTGGTAAGGCGGGAACAGGTAAAACACTCCTTGCGCTTGCAAGCGCTTTGAATGTTAAAAAGAATTACAGGCAGATCTATATAGCCAGACCCGTTGTGCCGCTAAGCAATAAAGATATTGGTTACCTGCCGGGCGATGTGGAGTCAAAACTCGCACCCTACATGCAGCCGCTTTGGGATAACCTGAAAGTTATTCAGGACCAGTATTCCGAAACCGAAAAGCAGCATCAGCAGATTACACAGATGGTGAAGGACCAAAAGCTTGTAATTGAGCCGTTGAGTTATATAAGAGGCAGAAGCCTGCAGAGAATATTTTTTATTGTAGATGAAGCGCAGAATCTGACGCCGCATGAAGTAAAAACCATCATAACAAGGGTCGGCGAAGGCGCCAAAATTGTCTTTACTGGGGATGTATATCAGATTGATCACCCCTACCTTGATTCACAATCAAACGGTTTGACATATTTAATTGAGCATTTTAAAGGTCAGGATCTTTACGCCCATGTAAATCTGATTAAAGGTGAGCGCTCTGAGCTTGCCGAGCTTGCAAGTAATTTGTTGTAAAATTAGAATTAAACCACACATAAACCTGCCAGGTCTATAAGACCCGGCAGGTTTTTATTTTAGTTATAATTATTCCCATCCTAAAGACTCCCAAAAAGGTACGCCTATAATCAAGCTCCGTAGGAGCGATATGTTTGTAGACAAGGTATTGTAATTATTCAAGAGCTCCCTAGGAGTGATATGTTGATATGTTCCCAGTAAGTCTTTCGTAAGTTTTCTATAAAATAAAAGCCCACGACTTTAGTCGTGGGACAAATTGCGTTAAATAATAAAAACCGTTTTAACGGTTTTTAGAATATAAATATATTACTTCAGCTTCTCTAAATTCTGCTTAGCCAGCTCGTTTGCCGGGTCAATTTCAAGCGCTTTGCGGTAGCTATCTCTGGCTTTGGGTATATCATTCATTCTTTCATAACATGTACCGATATTGTTGTATGCCGATGAAAACTTAATATCAGTCTTTGCCGCAACTAAAAAATTATCAATCGCCTCTTTGTACTTTTCCTGATCCATATAACACATACCAATATTATTATAATAGCCCGCTGATTTATCAGGCATTAGCTTTATGAGCTGGTTCAGCTCATCAATTGCCCTGTCATAATTTTTAGCCTGATAGTACTTGTATGAAGATTCCTCAAGTATCCTCACTTTCTCCATCTTCTCATCTTTAATAATCGGCGGCATCTTCTGGTTTTGTCCAAGGCTATCGGGCATTATCTGCTGCTGTGGCATTGCCTTCAGTTCTGCAAGCATTTGAGATGCATTCTGATAATTAGGCGCGAACGTTGAAAGCTTTTCAAGCCACTTGAGTGCATTAGGTACATCGCCTTTCCTGTTATACATCTGCGCAAATGTATATTGCGGCTCAGGTGAAAGTGTATCAAGCCAGTACGCTTTATCAATATAATAGTAGGCCGAATCAAAGTTACCCTTTACCATAAAGATCTTACCAATGTTATTATGCCCTATCAGGGTTTCTTTACGCAGGTCAATAGCTTTTCTGTAATAAACCTCCGCAACATCAAAATTTCCTTTGTTGGCGTAAATATTCCCGATATTAATATAAGTTACAACACCCGGCCTGCCTTCGGCCGTCATAAACAGTATATCATTTGTTTTCCATTCGGCATTCCTTGTATAGGTCATATAAACAAACAATATCAGCACTATGGCAGTAACACCCATTACCAAATTATATGTTTTCTTTGTGAAATACCTTAACAAAACAGCCGCGACTATTATACTAAGGAACATAGAAGAAATATAAAGGAACCTATCGGCCATAAAATTCATTGTTGGTACGATATTCATAACGGGAAGCAGTGTTACAAAGAAGATTAGAATAGAGTATGCAATGTACGGAGCTTTCTTTATAAAATACACAGCGGCACCGCACATAACCAGAATAAAGAAGATTGCAAATAAAGCTCGGAATTCCATTATACTTGATATATCCGGCATGTAACCGCTGTAATGGTAAAGCATTCCGTACGGCGCAATAGATAACCTGAAGTATAACGGTACAGTCTGCAGCATTGTTAGTATGGTGGTTACTGTATCTTTCTCAAAGAAATAATAATAAGTCATCCTGGGTACAACTGAACGCAGGGCGTACCACCTTAAGAGCATAAATAATCCTGAAATTACTATAAGCGAACCGTAAATCACATATCTCTTTTTAAGCAGTTCTTTAAATTCGCTTCTGTTGATTATCATATCATACAATATGATAACTGCAGGAAGTGTTATTGCCATTTCTTTGGAAAACAGCGAGAAGAGGTAAAAGAAAAGTGTTAATACAAGATTTTTATTTGAAGGCTCTTTACTGTACTTTAAGTAATAAATAAACGCAGCAAAAAAGAATGTACAGGCAAGGCCGTCTGTTCGCCCGCTTACCCATGCGACAACTTCCGTGTGTATGGGATGCACCGCAAATATCAGCGCGGCAATAAGTATGATATAATCTTTGTAAGTTGACTGGAACTTCTCAAACATCAGCAGGAGCAGAACATAAAAAAGCAGCACATTTATAATGTGCATTATAACATTTGTCAAATGGTAGCCAAGCGGATTGAATTCCCATATAGCATAATCAATGGCATACGTTGATGATACAACTGGTCTGTAATACGCTCCAATGACTTTATGGAAACCCATTTCACCGGTAAAGAATTTGGGAATGTTGGAGAGCTCCATAATGGTAGGATCAGCCTGCACGACTGATTCATCATCAAATACAAATTCATTGGATAATGAATTGGCATATACAGCAAACGTTATAACCGCAAGGATTATATAAACTATATTTTTATTAAGCTGAAGTGACTCTTCTTTTTTTACAGGTTGTTTCTTTTCAGGTTGTTTCTTCGCCATTTAAATAAACGCATTCTTTAAGTTAATAAGTGTTTACAGCTTCTTAAATTATTTACAGCTTCGCTCCAATTACCATTGTTGATTTGATCGTTTCGACTACTCCGTTCTGGTCGTTCAGAGATTCAAGGAATATAATATAAATACCAAGCCTCAACTTCCGGTTCTCATCATCAAGACCATTATAGACTATCTGTCCTTCGGGTCCAGATGTTTGGTTATTCAGAATCGTTTTTATAAGTCTGCCCTTTACATCAAATATTTTCATCCTAACCTGTGATACTGCATTCTTAAGCTTGTAACTTATTATAGTAAAATCCTCATAGCCGTCGCCATCAGGTGAAAACGGGTTTGGCGAAACAGTGATTTCGCCTGTAGTTATATTCTGATTTGTGAATATACTGTTCTTAAGTCCGGGTGAGCCGCCGTTTGGATATGTGCAGCTGCTCCAGCTTTTGCCGTCATTGCCGTTTAATGCGGGATTTATTTTTTCAAGCGACCTACCCGAACCCGGAAGATTTGGATTATACCAATTATCGCTGTATTGAACGCTGTCAATCATTGTCCTGAATACATCGGCAATTTTGACAAGATCAGCATCATTATTCAAACCAAGTGAACCTGCAATAAATACTTTTTGAGTGCTGTCGGGAGTTCTTAAATATGGAAACGCGTTATAAATATTCGTATCAGCCGCAATAACTGCATACATTCCCGGTTTTATGATAGCAGAACAGGTATCAGCCATGCTTGTGGAACCCCCGGTTTCTGAAAGCAGCCAGCCGACAATGTTAATGTTCTGCGAAGTTGGATTGTAAAGCTCTATGTATTCGGGATGACCAGTGAGCGGCGCAGCCATTATTTCGTTGACAATGAGATCATTTCTCTGGTAATGCACTGCAGCGGAAATTGAATTAATAAGCGTTGGGGTTGACTTCTCGCAAGCTATAGAGCTAGCCCAGTTGCTTGAATCATTTGATACACCGTTTATATCTATTCTTTCGAGTGATGAATTCACGCCGCCCCAGTCAGGCAGGTAATCAACCCTGTCAGATACAGCGCCGTTTATCTTATATACAATAACAGCATCTCCCGTATTGTTGAGTGAAGGAAATGATGAATTTATAATTACTTTTGATGAATCGATTGCCGGGTGAATAGTAAATATTGCCCCGCTTTGTGATATTACAGCGAAACTTAACGGATTGAGGAAATAATCATTAGCAGTAATTACTATTTGTGTCAGGCTATTATCAGAAACTTTCCAGTTCTTTAAGTTAACAATTGAATCTGAATTATTGTAAATTTCAATCCACTCGCATTCTCCGGTTGGTTCATCATACATAATTTCATTTATTATGACTCTGCCTGCAGTACTGCCTCCTGCCACTTCAATTGATGCCACATATTTATTATTACTCGTATCTTCATCAGCGCCGTAATTCACAACCGCAATATACTGGCGCAATCCTGCGCTGTCAAGAATCTGTGAATATGTTACATTTATTGAATCTCCTGCGTTCAACACACCGGTTGAATTAATTGTTGTTTTAAGTTCATTCGGAGCTGCAATACTATCCTTATTGTAATCATCGTAGAATGCTACTGAGTATGATGGCGCACTGTTGAGTCCCCTGTTCTTTACCTGCGCAATAATCCCAAGCGTATCGCCAAGCGCAGGTATTGTGCGGCTGAATGTAATCTTATTCAGCGCAAGATCGTTTGGCTTCGGGGCAAGACTGTTGATCTTATTCGGCGTAGCTCCAATAGTAGAAACACACGTACCCCAGTTGGTCTGCAGGTTAGATGGTCCCTGTACCGATATTCTTTCCAATGACTTATTATTTGTACTCCCGCCCCATGAAGAGGTGAAAGTAATACTATCAATAACAATTCCTGTTGAATTGAACAGCACCAGATTATCTCCCGTATTATTCAAAGCGCTCCACCCTGTTGACTGCAGATATATTCCTGGGTTATTTGGGTAAAAGCTCTTTACTGCGGCTGAATCCTCGCATACTACTACAAATCCGCCCGCGGGAATATTAATTGTTTGTGTCGTTATCGTATTAACAGACGATGTCGCATCTTTCCATTTCCAATTGAATAGGTTTACGGGGTTTGATGTTTTATTGTAGATTTCAAACCACTCTTTCCCTGCATTTGATGTCGGAGCGTACATAATTTCATTTATTACCAGTGAATCAAATCCGCCACCGGCAATTACTGTGACCGTTCCGGTTCTTTTATTATTGGATGTATCTTCATCAGAAGTATAATTAACAACGGCAATAAATTGCCTTATGCCAAGTGAATCCATAACCTTTGATGTATTGTAATTAATTGAATCACCTGCATTAAGCGGTGAGGATGAATTTACAGTATTGATTAATTCATTGGGGGTTGGATTACCGTCATCATTATAATCATCATAAAAAGAAACGCTGTAAGTATTAGCAGGAAGCAAACCCCTGTTTTTAACATTAGCTGTAATTTGCAGGTTTGTCCCTATTAGCGGATTGTTACTGTTGAATAAAAGTATATTTAAAGCAAGATCATTGTTTAAGCGGGCTATACTGTTCCGTTGGTTTGGAGTAGCCCCGATTGTAGCAACTGATGATCCCCAATTGGTCTGCTGATTTGTAGGTATAGCCGGGTTTACACGCTCCATTGACCTGTTGCCTGAACCTCCGCCCCAGGTGTTGGTAAACAAAATTGAATCAACCACAACATTTGAAGCATTAAATATTATAAGATTTTCATTACCTGTGTTATTCAAAGCGCTCCAGCCATTGGCCGGCTGCAGAAGTATGCCCGTAAATCCGGGAAATACTGCTCTGAATACTGCAGAATCCTGGCATACAACGGCATAGCCGTTTGCGGGAAGATCAATATTTTGCGTTGTGAAAGTTCTGAGAGTTGCGGTGGCATCTTTCCATTTCCAGTTTGCCATATTAAAAGGTGAGGTTGTATTATTGTATAACTCGAACCATTCATTTGCCGCGGGAGTTGGCGCATACATAATTTCGTTAATAGCTACATCACCCGGGTTCTGTGCCTGTGCTAAGTTACATAAAATCAATAGAAGCCCCAAAACCGGTAGGAATTTAAATTTCATATTATTGCTAAAAATGATAAAATATATTTGTAAATTTACAGAAATAAATGCTGTATTACAACGAAAATTAAACTAATGAGAAATATCAAGATCGGACTGGCTTTACTTGTTATAGTTTTATTGCACGGATGTGCCAATATTCATAC
>JABFSP010000397.1 GCA_013140565.1 Ignavibacteria bacterium | reverse complement strand
ATTTCCCTTTCATCACACATTCAGGTAACATCATTCAAAAAAGAGGGGATTGCTGACTATAACGCAGTAATAGCGCAGCTTAATGATACTTCCAACAATTTGTTCGTAAAGGAAGCTCACCCGTTTGTACAGCGTGAAGCGGTAATAAAGTTTAAAGACCGCACAGAAGGTATAATTGTAAAAGGAGTCAGGAATGAAGACAGTGTATTTTCCAAACAAAGGAAGATCGTTCAGGGTGCGGGTACACTTGGAGTTATAGATTCGAGTGTTTCAAATATAATTATTGGAAATAAACTTGCAAATAAGCTGAATATTCCGGTTGGCAGCAAGATATTTATTATTGCTACTGTTGGGATACCATCAGCAACCAATACACCAGCTGTTAAAGGATTTAACGTGGTTGGTATATATGAATCAGGATTAAAGGAATACGACGATGTTTTGCTATATACTGACCTGAAAGATGCGCAGAAATTGTTCAGTATGGGTCCTTATGTTACGGGAATTGAGATATTCCTTACCAACACCGATAAGATCAGGAAAGTGACCAATGAAATTAAGGCTCAGGTTGACTATCCAAACAACAATGCGCGCAATGTCTACCAGATTTATAAGGGTCTGTTTACATGGGTAGAGCTTCAAAAAGAACCTATCCCCATAGTTTTAGGTTTAATCATAATAGTAGCGGCAATAAACATAATTGGCTTTTTGCTGATGCTTGTTCTTGAAAAGACCGAGACAATTGGTATTCTGAAGTCACTGGGCGCAAAAAACACCGATATTACCTTCATTTTCTTCTTCCAGGGAATGCTGATATCGCTTGCGGGGATTATTTCAGGGAATATTCTGGGGTACGGTTTATGTTTTCTGCAATTGAAGTATAATCTTGTGAAGATACCCGAAATTTATTATATGTCAGCGGTACCATTAGATATTGATATCAACACAGGCATTGTAATCACAGTAATTGCAGTGCTTTTAAGCATACTTGTTACTGTAATTCCTTCCTACATGGCTTCAAGGCTGAATCCCATTACATCTCTCAGATTCAAATAATAATCTACTTACGAAGAACGTTAGTGATACAACAATCCCAAAAAGGTATTTAATGAAATATACAAAGAACAAACAGTTCATAGGTAACATGTTCGATGAAATATCACCTACCTATGATAAACTAAACCATTTACTTAGCGGTTACCAGGATAACCGCTGGCGCAAAGGCGCTGTAAACTATCTGGCATCAATATCGGGCAGTTATGATAATATCCTTGATCTAGCCTCAGGTTCGGGTGATTTGGGTATGGAATTCATTAATTTGAATCCAAAAAGAATATTTTCGGCTGATCTTTCGCTGGAAATGCTGAAAATTGATAAGGAAAAGCTTCCGAAAAGTATTAATCAGGCTGTAAAAACTGAAGCTGAACATTTGCCGTTCAAATCAGGATATTTTGACCTTTGCGGAATAGGATTTGGCGTGCGGAACTTTGAGCACCTTACTGAATGTATAACTGAAATAGCACGGGTCTTAAAACCCGGAGGAAAATTCGTAACTATTGAAATGTTTAAACCGTTAAAACCGGGTATTCTTAACAAGTCATTCAGGCTGTACTTTGAAAAAGTACTGCCAAAGATAGGCAATCGTATGGCAAAAAGTGAATATGCCTACAACTATTTGTTTGAATCAGTGGATAATTTCATTAATATTGCAGAATATTCAGCAATATTGCAAAAATGTGGCCTTAAAATACTAAGGACAAAAAACAACTTTTTGGGGATAGTGAACAGTGTGTTCGCCGAAAAATTGTAATAAATTGTATAACTTGTTGTGAATTAACGAATGAATAATTATATTTATACCAAATTAAACTATAATCCATGAAAAAAATGAGCAAAGTTGTTACAATTCGCATCATTACAGCATTAATGCTGGTCTCGCTTACTCTTGTAGGGAGTGATTGCGAGGATATCATCAATCAAGTAACACAGGATCCCTGTACTGCAGGCGACATAACCGGGAACTGGACATATATCTATAATTCAGGAACTTTAATGGATATTTGTCCCGGCGAGGTAGTCAATTTTCCTAATAATACAGGTGGCACAGCGACTTTGACTTGTCCAAATCAGTCAGGTATTGCAAGAAATTACACGGTTTCCGGACAAACGCTGACATATACAGAAACTTCTGTTCAGTACCAGATCTGTTTTGATGATCAGGGCCATTTGGTTTTAAAAGGATTGAATACTGCGAGAACACTGTATTACAGCAGCTCAATTTCGGATAAAAAGATCACTGAAGGAAACGTATCCAATGACAAAAAAGCATCAAACATTAATTCATCAGAAATAACAAAATAAATGAATATGAAAAAATCATACAAAATAAATATAATATTTTCTGCTGTATTTCTATGTGTTATTGTTTTTGCTTTTACAGCATTTAACACAGAAGAGAATACTACAGTACTAAAACCGGAAACACTTTCCGGTGAATTCAAAAATTCAGCTTATGAGCGTGTTAACAGCCGCAAAAATGGAGCGAATTTTGAATCAGTCAATCTCTTTGAACAAAGTAATAAAGATAATTCAGGAATTATAAATTCAGCCGTATCACAGGCATCATTTTTCAGACTGGATAGAACATCGTTAAGCCAGTTAAATAATAGAAAATCACAGAATATTACTTTAACCATACCAACAGAAACCGGGAATATTGAGCTTGAATTATGCCAGGTTAATTTTATTCCCGCTGATTTCAAGATATTGACTTCAAGCGGCAAAACGATGCCCTATAAACAGGGTTTGTATTACCAGGGAATAATTAAAGGTGATAACTCTTCATTAGCTGCTATCAGCATTTTCGAAAATGAAATAATGGGAATTGTAAGCAATGATAAGGGTAATTATAATCTTGGCGCGCTCGAAAATGATAATAACGAATACATTTATTATAACGACAGGAATCTTCTGAAGAATTTTGATTTCAAATGTGATGTAGAAGATGGCTACGGCGAGCATTACAGAGAAGGTAATAATAATGTAAAATCTGCGCCAAATTCATCCTCGACTGTTAATCCGGTTAAAATGTACTATGTTTGTGATTACCAGATGTATATTGATAATAACAGCAATACGCAGCTTGTTGGAAATTTTGTTACAGCCGTATTTAACCAGGTAAATATTCTTTACCAGAACGAACAACTTCAACTTGAGTTAGCGCCTAATATGTCTATATATACAAGCCCTGATCCATATAGAACTTATACTACCAGCCAAACGGCTGAGATATTAACTGCATTTGGCACTGATATTAAGAACGATCTGCAGGGAGGGAATCTCGCCCAATTACTTTCAACCAGGACACCTGTTATGGGCGCTATTGCCTGGGTTAACGTGCTTTGCCAGCCATATGAACCGGGCAGCCATTCAGGCAGGTATGCGTTCAGCGAGCTTGAAAATAGTTATAATAATGTACCAATATATTCATGGACAGTCGAAGTTATTGCTCATGAAACAGGTCATAATTTCGGATCAAATCACACGCAGGCTTGCGTTTGGCCTGTATTTAGTAATGGTGTGTTAGGAGCAATTGATTCATGTGTTGATGCTGAGCAGGGTAGTTGCTTTACGCAAACCCAACCAAACCCAAACGGTACAATTATGAGTTATTGCCATATTCCGCAGGGTGGCGCTATTAACTTCACACTTGGTTTCGGTCCGTTGCCCGGTGATACAATAAGAGAAAGATATGCACAGGCACTATGTATTGATAACCCGATAAATTCTTCAGAAGCACCATTGGATTTTAATTTGCTCCAGAACTATCCAAATCCGTTTAATCCTTCAACAAACATAAAGTTCGCGCTTCCGCAGGATGGACTTGTTACACTGCGCGTATATGATGTATCCGGCCGGGAAGTGGCAAAACTAATAAGCAGCCAATACTACCCAATCGGGATATTTTCATACACACTTGATGCTTCAACACTTAATCTGGCATCCGGAGTGTATCTGTACAAACTTGATGTTAGCAGGGAAAATAATTCGGTATATTCTGAAATTAAAAAAATGGTGCTGATAAAATAATGAAAATAATATCAATACTCTCAATTGTTTTAGTTGTTCTGTTCAATTCCTGCTCCGGCAGTGATACAGAAAAATCATTAACACTTAAAACAGGTAAGTATAACTATACTTTAACTGATAGTGCTGGAACTTCACTTGTTGAAGGTGAAATGATGTTTGATAAGATCACCAAACAGAAAGAAAACCCGGATTACCTGGTATCGGGAAGTTATACGATCAAAACTATGACAACTGATACAAGTTATCATGGCTTTTCAACTATGTCTGGCGGTGAGCTTTCAGGGTATTACAGTGATGAAAAGAAATTCCTCAATATCAACACTAACCCCAGGATAGCTGACGCAAACGTATTTATAAATGTAACCGTAAAGAGTTCATTGCTGGATGGTTCATGGTACTACTCAACATTTAGAGGAATGGATAAAGAAGGCGGCTTCTTTAAGGCAACAAGGATAAAAAAATAATAAATCGAAATATCAGATGCAAAAAAAGGCTCAGGATTAATTTCCTGAGCCTTTTTAGTTTATACTAAAATTGTTACTTAAAATCTTACATTTGCGTTTCTTTCAGCGCCAACGCTTACGAATTTAATTTTAACCCCAAGGAATTTACCTATATAGTTCAGATAGTCTCTGCATTCCTTTGGGAGTTTGCTGAATTTTCTTACCGCTGAGATATCTTCGATCCACCCGGGGAAAGTTTTATAAACCGGTTTAACTTTTGCAAGCTCCTTATAGCCGCAATCTGAATAATGTACTTTCCTGCCGTTAAGGGTATAACCCGTGCAGACCTTCAGTTCAAGAAGTCCGCTTAATATATCAAGTTTGGTGATTACCAATTCATTTACATTGTTGATCTTACATGAAAATCTCACTGCTTCAAGGTCAAGCCAGCCAATTCTACGTGCTCTGCCTGTAGTTGTTCCGTATTCGCCGCCACGCTCTCTTATAGCGTCTGCAAGCCTGCCGTGCAGCTCAGTAGGTAACGGTCCGCCGCCAACACGTGAAGTAAATGCTTTCACTATGCCTATAACGTTGCCTAATTGCCTGTAAGCGAGTCCGGAACCTGTATTAACCGAGCCTACAACGGTATTAGAACCCGTTGCAAATGGGTAGGGTGACCAGTCAAGATCAAGCATAATGCCGTGAGCGCCTTCAAAAAGTATTCTCTTTTTCTTAGCAGCTGCGTCATTTATCATCTCAAAAGTATCTTTAACAAACGGCATTATCCTGCTGTGCAGTTTTTTCAGTTTTTTTAACTCAACTGTAATATTAACCGGCTTCACGCCAAAAGTTTTCAGTATCTTATTCTTTATCTTTGACTGGAATGTGAACTTCTCTATAAAATCTTTCCAGTCTGCAAGATCGTAAACCCTTAAGCCGTTGTAACTGACTTTATCTGAGTAAGCCGGACCAATACCGCGTTTTGTAGTACCAAGTTTGTTCTTACCGCGTGCGTTTTCGTACGCTGCATCCAGACTTTTATGATAGGGAAGTATCAGATGGCACCTGGGAGAAATGAAAAGTTTATTTTTTAAACTTAATTTCTCTTTCAGCAAAATATCCATTTCATTTACAAGGACCTCAAGGTCAATTATAACGCCGTTGGATATTAACGCTTTTGTATTTTTATGAAATATTCCGCAGGGGATAAGATGAAAAAAGTGTTTTTTATTACCTACAACAACAGTATGACCTGCATTATTGCCTCCGTGGTATCTTACAACATAATCAGCTTTTTGGGCAAGAAGGTCAACAATTTTTCCTTTTCCTTCATCACCCCATTGCAAACCAAGAACCGACTCAGCAGGCATACTCTATCGAAATTTAATATTATAAACTAAAATCTACTTGAAGCTTTTATTATGCTTTAGTAACGGCTACTTTACGCGCTCCGGCAGGAGTACGTCTTTTATCAAGATAACCTTTAGCATCAACAACAAACGCGCCCGCAACATAAATTGATGAATATGTTCCGGTGATTATACCTATTAAGAATGTGTAAGCAAAACTTCTGTTTACTTCGCCGCCAAATATTAAAAGGATAAGTACTGTGATAAATACCGTACCGTTTGTAATGATGGTCCTGTTAAGAGTATAATTCAAACTCTTATTCATAACAGTGAAGATACTCTCACTCTTAAACAGCTTAATGTTTTCCCTGATCCTGTCAAATACTACAACTGTATCATTTACCGAAAAACCGATAAGTGTTAAGAACGCGGCTACCATTCCCTGGTTGAGTTCAAGGTTCATAGAAGGGAACAAAACTCCTGTCAAAGCCACAATCCCGAGTGTTATCAGTACGTCGTGTAAAAGAGCTACAACTGAGCCTAAAGCATACAGGAATTCAAACCTGAAGGCCAGGTAGATCAATATGGCAATAAGTGAAAACAACGTGGCATAAATAGCAGAGGTAGAAAGTTCTTTTCCGATCTTTGGTCCAACTTTATCTATTCTTAATATCTCAAAAGTATTTCCGGGTACGTTTTTAGTCAGGCCTTCTCTTATCCTGTCACTTACAGTAGTTCCTTCACCGGGTTCAGCAGTTCTGATCAGAATATCTCTTTCATTGCCCAGTGTTTTAATTTCAGAGCCGGTTATTCCGGAAAGATCCATTGCGGTTCTGATATTATTAATTTCAACATCATTCTGGAACCTGACAAGTACTTCAGTTCCACCGGCAAAATCGATACCAATTACCAGGCCTTTGGAAAAAAACGCTATCAAACCAATTACTATAATAGCCGTTGAAGCAAGATAGAACATCTTTCTCTTGCTTAAAAAATCTATGTTTGTACTATGAAAAAATTGCATTATAAAATTTTCTTTCTAAATTATCCGAAGTTAATTGTGGATTTGCCTTTATCGGTCATTATATCAAATACTATCCTTGTCATTACAATAGCTGTAAATAAGTTAGCTATCAAACCAATAAGCAGTGTGAGAGCAAAACCCTGGATAGGACATGTACCAAACTGGTAAAGTATTATTGCCGTAATTAT
>JABFSP010000333.1 GCA_013140565.1 Ignavibacteria bacterium | reverse complement strand
CTATAATTATATCAATTATATCAATTAAACTTACGGTAATAAAGCCTATTTTGAACAGTTCCATTGTATTGCGAATTTAATGATTTGGCTTTTTACATAATAGTTAATAATTTTGAATAATTTATT
The DNA here is from genome assembly GCA_013140565.1 of Ignavibacteria bacterium. Taxonomy (GTDB): domain Bacteria; phylum Bacteroidota; class Ignavibacteria; order Tepidaquicellales; family OLB5; genus OLB5. The sequence continues at coordinate 7,013 of JABFSP010000333.1, read as the reverse complement.
AATTGCACAGGCAATTTTGCCTGTGCCCCAAGCAGAAAATATCATGCCAAAAGAAATTATACGATGCCCCTGGTGCGGAAGTGATCCGTTATACATGAAATACCACGACGAAGAATGGGGCGTACCGCTTAGAGATGACAACAAACTTTTTGAATTTCTTATTCTCGAGGGTTTCCAGGCGGGTTTGAGCTGGAGAACAATTTTATACAAACGTGAAAACTTCAGGAAAGCATTTGATGGCTTTGATGCTGAAAAGATCGCTCGTTATACTGATAACAAAGTTCAGAAGCTGCTGAATGATGCGGGCATAATACGGAACAGGCTTAAGATTGCCGCAACGATAACAAATGCTAAAGCATTTTTAGATATTCAGGATAAAACCGGTTCATTTACGGAATACTTGTGGCAGTTTACATACGGGAAAGTTAAGAAAAACAGGTGGAAGTCATTAAGAGAAATTCCGGCAAGAACTGCAGAATCAGATGCAATGAGCAAGCAATTGATAAAGGACGGATTTAAATTTGTTGGTTCAACCATTTGCTACGCACACATGCAGGCAACCGGAATGGTCAATGATCATCTTGTTGATTGCCACAGGTATAAGCAGGTAAAATGATAAATCAAAAAGCCGGCATACAGAATATGCCGGCTTTTTTTACCTTTACTTAACTAAAATGATCTTCATCGTTTTAGCCGTGATACCATTATCGTTTTGGATCATCATTTTGCAGAAGTACATTCCGCTTGAAAGTTTAGTTCCATCGAATATTACTGAATAGGAGCCAGTGTTATGAATTTCATTCACGATCAATTCAACTTCTTTGCCCAGTAAATCATATATTTTTAATGTAACAAAAGATAATTCTGTAACAGAGTAGTTTATAACTGAATTAGGGTTCGAAGGATTCGGATAGACCGATAGTTTCAATTCACCCCTATCAAATTTACTTACGGGTGAATAGTACCCGCCCTGCTGAAACCAGCTTACTCCACCATCAGTGGTTTTCATTATTATTCCGTCTGAACCGCCGGTATATGAAACCTGTTCATCTACAACAAAAAGACAATTAAGATTATTCGAGATACCGCTTGTTTCATTTGCCCAGCTTAAACCGCCATCCGTAGTTTTCAGGATTGTACCTTCGGTACCAACAGAAATTGCGTTTTGGTCATCTGCAAAACGTATTCTGTAAAGTGTATTATTAACTCCGGTAGCTATAGTTTCCCAGCTTTCGCCCATATTTATTGTTTTAATTATCATGCCATTTTCACCGGTTGCAAAAGCCGTATTTTCATCAACCATTATTGCAAAAACAAAATTCACGTTTGGGATAATGGAAGGTGAGTTATACCAGGTAATTCCGCCATTTGAAGTAAGCAGAAGCGCGCCATTCTGCCCGACAATTACACCGTTATTTTCACTGCCAAGTGCCACAGATCTGTAGTTGACCTGTTTGGTAATGTTTACATCCATTGTTAACGAATTCCATGTTTCACCCTGATCGGTTGATCTCAATATTGTACCATTATCACCAACAGCAATACCTACTTCAGAAAGTCTGCCGCCAAAAGATATGCCATAAAGATCCAGGTTTAATCCACTGGATTTTGATAACCATGTTTCGCCATGATCGGTTGTTTTTAAGATCGTTCCTCTTGTGCCAACCACAACAATATTATCGTCAGTCAGTATAGCTGTTTTTTTCAGAGTGTTGAGCGTTCCGCTGGTCCTGTCAGTCCAGTTTAAACCACCGTCGCTCGTCTGCCTAATTGTGCCTGAGCCGCCAATAGTGATCCCGTTGACATCATCAAAAAACTCCATACACCACAGGTCATTGCCTGCAGGCCTGTACTGCGCCGTTGTATGCAACGAAACAGCAAATGCAAAAAACATAAACATGAGATATCTGTTGATAGCGATGTTCATAAATAATAAAGGTTTCATTGTATATTACTCCGTATATTTTATAAAAATTATTTTACCAGAATCAGTTTTAATGTTTTGGAATATCCTGCCGCATTCAGCCTGTAGAAATAGATTCCGCTTGCTGTATTTGTCCCGTCAAAATTCGCACTGTAATATCCGGCCACCAGAAAGTCATCTATCAAAGTCTTTATTTCCCTGCCCTGAATATCATATAGCTTTAAGGTAACATTTGCATCTGCCGAAATCTGAAATTTTATCTGTGAGCTTGGATTTGAAGGATTTGGGTAATTCTGCGAAACATCACAATTTACCGGCTTGCCAACCACAACATCATTGTTAAGGTTGTAATATTCAAAGCTGCCATTGTAATTGATCTGTTTTAATCTGTAATTATACTTTGATGTGTTCAAACCATTATCATCAAAGCTGTAATTCTTTTCCTCGTTTGTTGTTCCGCTACCCTGTACAAAACCCGTCTTCATCCATTTGATATCAAATTCAGATCTTCTTTCAATATCAAATCCCGTATTATTGATCTCCTGACTGGTTTTCCAGCATAACTTAACATTTCTGCCGGATACTGCAGAAGTAAATGACTCAAGCGTTACCGGCATTGGATAGTCATAATCATCGAGTGCAAATACAGAAAGATACGCAAGTCCCGTTTTATTAACTGTTCTTAGTTCATTATCCGTTACAGCATCATAATGTGTCCACGAGCCGCTTTCGTAATTAGCCATTGAAATTCTGTTTTCACCCGTTATAGTTCCTATCAGCGCAGGATCATAATACAATTTAATATCAAAAGTATATCCTGTTCCTCCAACCGGAGAAAATGAAATGTATGAATTGCCGTATTTTCCGGTTGAGGCAGATGGCGGGTTGGTTCCTGAATAATATTTTGCAGTTACAGATGATGGCAAACTTGCTCCATGCCAGGTGATCATCGCCACAGTATCACTGCCGAACATGTATAATGTCGAACTGCCGTCTGCAATTGAACCTGACTGAACCATCGACGGCGGCAGAGCTTCAGGAGTAATTTCATATGCGCCAATATCGGGTGCACCGTTTGATAATACTGTACTTCTTGTATTACCTGAATAATCGTTAATTACTGAAGGTATCTGTGTTCCCCTGCCGTTCAAAGACCAGCAATTTGAATTGGATACATCAGGCTGTAAGTTCACATCAGAAGTATAGCCGGAATTATAGTTCAACGAACTTCTGTCTTTTCCGGTTGCGATCACCCACAGAGGAAGTGTTAATGAAGCGCTTCCTGAAATTTTTCCGATAGCTTTCACACCGTTTCCGGTAGGGTTAACAAAATAATTATTGTAATCAATATTTAAAAATTGGGCCGCACCGGATTGCGCATAAACAGCGCAACTTCCGTAAGCCGAGTCATTAATAATCCCAAGGTTATTAACAATTGAATTATTCCTCAAGTCAACTATAGTGCCTGATGTTAAAAATACTCCGCTTGAAAGCGAAGAGGCTTTACTTAAAGTATTACCGTATAGATTTATGGAGTTATTGAAAATACTTATACCGCTCTGCGGTGTGGATGAATACAGAATTATGCCTGCAGGATTGTCAAGAAAATACGTGGCATCATTGTGATTCCAGCCGTCGCCATAAACATTATAAATCAGGTTATTCTTCAAAGTAACATCTGCGTTCAGATGATTTGATGAAACATAAATACCGTGCCCGCCCTGTCCATTTGAACCATTATAGCCGATATTATAGATCTTGTTCCTTTCAACTGCAACACTGTGTGAACCATTTGCTATCCATATAGCTTTATCGTTTTCGGCGGCGGTATTATTCAGATTTGCGACTTCATTGCCTCTTACTACAGAATAATTTACGCCCTGCATATATATCCCAAGGTAACCTGTTGCATCAGCCCCTGTGGAATTAATAACATTATCATAAATGTAAACATTTGAGCCGTTTTGCGGATTGATCCCGCCGTTCAAATATATTCCCTGTCTTCCCTTTTGTATGATATTGTTCAGTATGTTAATTTCTGTAAAGTAACCCGGATTCCCGGCAACTAAACCATCAGAAACAATAACGGAAGATGAACCGAGGCTGCTTTCACCGGTTTTGATATTACAATATTTTACGGTAATATTTGAAACCGGTGTAGTTCCGGATGAACCGATCCAGATAGAATTTGATACACCGGAGTAATTGCTGATAATGCTTAAATCTCTGCTGCTTCCATTAAGTGTGTTTGATCCATCAATTGTTATATAACTGGAATTATAAATTTTGAAAACTGAAGTACCTGATGACATTACAATTTGCGGTGTTACACCTGTTGCAGGCTTAATTGTAACTGTATTTACTGCGCTGGTTCCATATATATTGTTTAATATTAACGGAAATGTTTCAGTGCTGTATAATTCATCTACCAGACTGAATAAAACCGGACCCTCTATCCCCCTGTTTCCAATATCATTCACCGCTGAGGTTAGACTTGAATATATTCCGTTGATCTCATCATTAAGTACACTTCTTCCGAATTTATTTCTAAGCTCCGGGGTTATTTCAATGTAGCCCGGTTCTGTATACTGAACGTCACCTTCCATCAGAATAAATGTATCAGTTTTTGATATTAATTCAGAACCCTTCAAATGCTGATAAATATCATTTTGATCAAAATTACTTTGCATCTTTCCGTTTCTGTAAGCATCTCTTGTGTATTCGGTCATCAAAACAGACTTTTCGATTTTTTTGTATTGCAGATCTTTACCTGAGATCAGATTAAACATTGCAAGACCAACTGAATATGTTCCTGACATAGGGTTAACTGCTATCTTACGGTCTCCTGAGGGTGCCTGTATTGAAGGGGTTCTGGCTGATCCGATAGTAATTGAACTGCATTCACCATCAACTGAATTACCTGTTTCAGCAGTTACGGGGACATCATATGTCAGCCAAAAATAATTTATTCCGCCGATAAGCTGCTGGGTATCATCAAAACTTATTGTTCCGCTGGGATTAGTTATTACTGAACCAAATTGATTTGCAGCTGAAAAGACAGATGATGTTCCTGTATACCAGATTCGTGCATTTGTAATATCTGAAGTACTCGTAGTACCGTTGGTTTTGCAGGAAATAGAAGTCATTGATAAAGAACTTAAAGTACCGCCAATTATCACCTGGATTTTTATAACCGGGTTATTTACTGAACCCTTCTTTATAGCCGATGTATCAGCGATCAAGGTTGTACTTGAACTGTAAGTTAAATTTCCCGGAGTAAAAGTATAAGTTAAACCGGTTGCCGGTTTAACCGAAGTTGTAAGCCGCATAGTTTTTGTATTGGAAGTTCCTTCGGAGCTTGATGCCCAGCTGCTTGTAGTTGTTCGGTTTTTGAAATCAGAATTTATGAGACCACGAATGCCAAGTTGAGTAGTGTTATTTGAAGTTGAAGTACTTGTATTTGCTGTAGCAACATCACCGTAAACAAACTGAATGGATGAATTATTCTCATACAGCCTTATCTGGAAATCATAACTTTCTCCCGAGGAAGCGTTATATTTCCTGTAGTTGAGCCATTGTACTACCAATACTCTGTTTGGTGATGAGCCGGTGAGTAAATAACTTAACTCCGAACCGGTTTGACCCTGAAGGTCTCGTCCCATTGCGGTGATAATATTTTCAAATCCGGTAGTACTTGATGTGCTTAGTGGAGAAGCGGTGCTGCCAATTGTAAAAGTACCTGAACCAAGTTTTATCCAACCGTTATTGTTTACTGCAAACCTATCGTATACTAACCCGTTATAGTTAAAACCAAAACCGATCGGAAAGCCAATATCGGTTTGCGGACCGGTTTCGCCAGTTGTATTGTTGTTAAACACCTGTTCATCATTTGAAGTAGTGCCTAAAACGGTGCCACCGCTAATAGCCGAAAACGTGCCGGATGAACTGCTGAAATTGTATGAGTTCGATTGAGAAAGCAGTAAAGGAAAACAAAAAACAGGAAGTAAAAGTAGTAATAATGTTTTCATAAAAGTTAAAGCAAAGGTTAATAAGTATTTCCGATGTAAATATACTTTTAGCAATTTTAAGATAATCTAACCTTAAAAAGTCATTTGATGATGAACGATAAGAATCATATTCTTGAATGATAAATGTATTAAGATAGGCCTGTGAGGCAATACTCATTTTAAATTGCTTTGCAGAAATTTCACTATTTACACGCACCAAATGTCATTAAATATTATAATATGTATTATTAACTTGCACAATCAATCCGGGTAAGATATGAAAATATTTGCAAATTCTATAATTCTGAGCATGCTGTTATTGATAGGTTGCGGCAATGATTCAATTCCATTGCTGATGAATGAGCCAGGCAATGATTACCAAAAGATAATTTCAGCTGAAGAAGGGAACATCCGGTTTGAAATCTGGACCACCGGAAATGATACCTTAATGACGGGTTACAATAGAGTAGGATTTAAAGTTTTTGAAAATAATACTGAAAAAACTACAGGCTTTGTGAAATTTTACGCGAAGATGTTCCATTTTACATCGTCTGAATTCCATGCGACGCCTGTGGAGCCGCAGTATAATTATGACCCTGCGCTGGGAATGTTTGCAGGGTATATCATCATGCTTATGCCATCAGACACCTCCAGCAGATGGTATGGTTATTATAATTTTAATGATGAATTGTCTATTGATTCTGCGAATTTTGATGTTGGCTGGGATACAAAAACAAAATTTAAAATATTTACAGATATCAGCGCGCAGCTAAGTTATTTGATTACCATGACATCACCCGTTGACCCGGTTAGGGGTTTGAACGATTTTTCCTGCCTGCTGCATGAATCACCCGATTTTGTGGATTTCACTCAGGTAAATTCTGCAAATATGTTTTTAACTCCAAAACTTGATTCGCTGAACCATACCTCAGATGGCAATGTAAATCCGGTTTATCTTGGCGGTGGTATATATAGGGGGAAAGTAAATTTCGATCTTTCAGGCGGGTGGAAAGTGTATGATTCAATTTACTATAATAACCGCTGCATAACTCAAAACGGAACCCCTTATATATATTTTGATG
>JABFSP010000150.1 GCA_013140565.1 Ignavibacteria bacterium | reverse complement strand
GTAAAACCCTTATCAAGAAGGAGCTCCACTTTTATGTTCTTGTTAGCTGTACTGTTCGTATCAAAATTACCAAATGATTCAGTCCCTTCTTTTGAAGTAAAATAAACGCTGTACTCCAGGTAAACCAGGAACAATCCAACTATCACCATAATGATCAGCTTAACTTTTTTTGGCATAATTAATTCCCCGCTCTTTTTATATTTATATCGATTTTGAAAAATTTAATACTGCAATTTACTTATCTTTTACATTTTTATCCAGAAACTTAACAATCTTAGGGTAAATGTCAAGCCTGTTTTTCTGTTTGCTGATACCATGCCCTTCATCTTCATATATTTGAAGTTCCGCAGTACCCCCGTTCTTTATTATCGCGTCATACATTTGCTCTGCTTCGCCCACCGGAACCCGGGGGTCATTGCGCCCATGGATTATCATTAACGGGGCACTGATATTATTGACCCTGCCCAGCGGTGAAATATTTTCAAGGAATTCCCTGTCATTTTCCAGACTGCCGTATTCCGTTGCCCTGTTATTTTTCCTGTAATCGCCGGTGTTCTCAAGAAAAGTCACGAAGTTTGAAATTCCTACCACATCAATTCCCGCGGCAAACAGTCGCGGATATAACGTTAAGCTTGCCAGCACCATATACCCTCCGTAACTTCCGCCGTAAACGGCTATTTTATCCGGATCAATGTAATCGATAGTCTTTAAATGGTCCACAAGCGCTGCAATATCTTTCACTGAATTTTCACGGTTCCTTACGTTATCCAGAGATGCGTACAACTTACCGTAACCTGTGCTTCCCCTAACGTTCGGTTCAACTATTGTGTATCCTGCGCTTAAGAGGTACTGGTATATTGGCACGAATCCATAGGTTGCCTGCCCTTCGGGTCCGCCGTGAATAGCAATAATACACGGCATTTTTTTACCGGAAGTATTCGCCGGTTTATAAATAAATGCGGGTATTACCAATCCATCATACGAGGTGTAGGAGATTAGTTTCGGTTCAATGAAAGTTTTGGGGTCAATGCCAGCCAGGTTTGGTTTTGTAACCTGTTCAATCATGCCGGTAATATAATCCCACTGGTAAAGTATGCTCGGGTTTGCAGCTGAATTCACACCTATAATTACCTTGCTGCCCGTATTTGAAAAACTTAAGGCAGTTATGCTTAATGTCTTTAATTTTTCGGGAATGGGTATTTCTTTTGCTTTACCATGGTCATACATAAATATTCTGTCATAACCTTCATCGTTAACCTGTACCAGCATTTCCGATTTATCCCGTGAAAACACAAGGCGTGATACTTCCCTGTTTTTGTAATTCCCAAGGAAATCATAATCAGGGTAAACTACCGAACTATCTTTAATATTATAGATACCGATCCTGAATAGATCACTTTTATTGTTTGAAGTGAAATACAGATTTTCTCCGGCAGCATCAAAAGAAGATGCGTTAAATTCAGCAGGTTCATTGAAGTTATCGTGAATTGAAATAAGCTCAATTTGTTTTGTAACAAGATCATACAGGTAAATATCGTTGTCATATGTTGAGTATGACCTTGTTATAACCAGTTTGCTGCCATCATTAGAAATTACGGATGGATAGTTTGTATGATCGCTGGAAAACACCATTTCACTGATGCCTGTTTCCAGCCTGTACACATAAATATCATAAAAGTACGGTGATCTTTTATTGGAAAAATAAGTAAAAAAACTTCCATCATCAGACCACCGGCCAAAACCGTAAATCACTTTTGGTGCGCCATCTGTGATCATTTTTACATCAGTACCATCCCCTCTCATTAAATAGAACTGGCTGTATTCTGAACCGCCTTCATCACTTTGAGCCAGAATTATATCTTTCACGGGGTTTGGACTGTAACCCGTTATTCTTTCCTTAAAATCTGTTACCTGTACAGGCTCCTCGCCGGGTTTATTTACACTCCATATCTGGCTGGTGCCCGTTACATTGGCCTGAAAATAGATCTTCCCGGAATTATATGAATATTTTGGCGATACCGCGCCGCGGATGTTTAGATATTGTTCAATGCTGTATTGTTGTGAAAGCAAGGGATGAACAAATAGAAATAATAGAACGTAAAATATCAAAAAGTATTTATACCTGTTCAATAATATTAAATTTTTAGATTTGAAAAATTTGATTGCAAACTTCCGGGTTCAACCCGGGGGCCAGCTCATGCTCCTGCCGCCGAGCAAATGCGCATGCAGATGAAAGACTGTCTGCCCTGCAATTTCATTGCAGTTAAATACCAAACGGTAACCTTCAAGTCCTTTTTCTTTTGCTATATCAGCAGCCAAAGCTATTATTCTGCCGGCAACAGCACTATTACTGCTGTTAATTTCTATCGGAGAGTTTATATGCACTTTAGGGATTATTAGTATATGCACAGGCGCAGCGGGACTGATATCTTTAAAAGCCAGCAGTTCATCATTTTCAAATACAATTTCAGAAGGGATATCTTTACTTACTATCTTACAGAATAAACAATTTTCCATTTTTATTGTATAATAAAGTCAGTTTCCGGGCGGTTTTTCTGTGGGTGTTTCGCCGTCTTTAAAGTTCTCTTCTTTCTTTATTTCTTCTTCAGATTTCTTCTTTTCTTCGCTGCCCTGTTCATCATTATTCAGCTTTTTTTCCGAATCATTTTTTTCTAATTCCTTTTGAAGAATTGAAGGATCAATATCACCGTCATTGGATTTAATTTCTTCTTTTTTCTCAGGGTCAGTTTCTTTATTCAACCCGTTGTTCTCCTGATTCCCTGTTCCGGTGGTATCAATAACATTTGTCTTATTAAACGTCTCGTACTCTTCTACTTTTTGCATCACTATTGCCGCAGCTTCTGAATTGGGAACGCCTTTAACCAGTGTTGAATAATAGAAATAAGCGCTGTCATTATTATAAATGATATTTTCATATATCCAGCCTGCGCCAAAGTATGCTTTAGCAAGGTGAACTGATGATGGATATGATGTTATCAAAACCCTGAAATCATCCAGTGCGCTTCTGTAATCTTTATTTACGAACTTATTTTCAGCGGTGCTGTACAGCGAATCGCTTGCATCACCTGTGAATTCATCGACCATGGACATATTCAGCAGCCTGCGGCTGGAATTGGCTACTGCAGAAAGCGGGTAGTCTCTGACAATAGTATTTAAAACCTCTTCACTTTTTATGTTATCATCAAGTTTCCTGTAAAGAGCTGAAAGAGCGAACAATACTTTTGCGCTGAATTCATAATCATATGATTCGTTCAATGCTTCTTTCAGATATATTTCACTTGAATCGGCCCTGTTCAGGTCATACAGGAAAAGCTCCGCCAGCTCAAATTTGGCTGCGGATATTTGTTTTTCTTTTGTATGAGAAGTATCAATAATTGTAAAAGTGGAATCTTCTCCGCTGATAACACTATCTAAAACATTAACTCCAAAATTACCGCCTGATTTACCGTTATCCAGACCTTTTAAAGGATCTTTGTTCGGGTCGCCCTTTTCATAATCCCTGGTTGTCTTTTTTCTGAATTCTTCGTTGTATTCTGTATTGATAGTTTCGCCTGTGATAATTCCGCGCAGTTCAAAATATCTCTTGAATGTACCTGCCTTATTAAAAGCCTCTCTGTAATAAGTGCCGCTGCTGCTTTGTTCAGTTGAAAAGCGGTAATACAAATAGGCGTTAAAGTAATTATTTTTACTTTCAAATACTTTTGCAAGTTTATAGCTCGCATCCGCTGAAGGAATGGTAGCCGGGAAGTTTTGGATAACTTGGTAATACTGGTTCAATGAAAGTTTATTTTCCTTTTTCTCATCATAATAAACTCCCCTTAGATAGTTGACCTGGCTCAGGTTTGCAGGAACATCTTTGTATTTTACACTCAGGTCCTCAATCAGGTCATCTGCATTTCTGAAATCTCCGCTAGTGACAAGGTTTTTCGCCCGGTTATACCTGGCAAGGTATTCAAGGTCATATGAAGCGTCGTAATCGAGTACTTTGTCAAATTCATTAGCGGCTTGTTTAGGATTTGTTCTGGCAGTTACCGAAGCGACCAGGAACTGCATCTGCGCTTTGAATTCGCTGTCGCCGGAAAACTCAATTGCTTTTTTAAAATTCTTGATGGCATTTTCATGATCTTTTCTATTCAGGTAATATTCGGCAAGTGACTGGTAACTTTCTGAAACAACGTTTTTCTCTTTTGAATTCTTAATCAGGTCATTAAATCTTTCCAGGGCAGGTTTCTCATTTTCAAGCCTTAACTGGGTTTTGGCCAGGTACAACAATGCCTCATCAAGGTAGCTGCTTGCTTTCAGCTTTGAAATAAATTCGCTGAATTTCCTTTCGGCTTTGAGGTAATCACCAAGGTAGAAATATGATTTCCCGATCAGCAGTACCGAGCGATCCATATACTGGCTGCTTTTATGGTATTGGATCACCTTGGAAGCTTTTTCTATGGCAATATTGAATTTATCTATTGATTCCTGCGATAGCTGAGGTTTAGCAAAAATGGAATCCTGGTTCGCATTATAATTTGCAAGTACCCTTGTCGCGTAATCATCATATGCGGCGTCAAAATTTTCGCTCGCGTTAAAATATGTATTGAAGTATGTGCTGAAGTTCTCTATACGGTTACCAATGAACATAAATCCGGTGAAATCCTGAAAATTTTTGTCAAGTGTCAGTTCATAGTTCGGATCAGGGTCATCAATTCCCTTGTTCTGGTTTTCATCATATGTTTTATAATTGAACGAAGAACATGCGGAAAGTGCCAAAAGAAGCACAAAAACGACTATTTTAGGTATTATGGGGTTTTTCATCAGCTAAAATTAAGCTTTTAAAATAGAAATTACAATGGATTATCTGGATTTTAAAACGAAATTTTAAGGTTAATAATTTCATTGCCGGAAAGTTTATTGCCGCAATGTATTAGCGGGATCATAACAGATTACGTTAGTAACTATACATATTTATTGATTGTTTTTGCCATTAAAATGTAATATTATTCGGGATTAATTCGCAAAATAACAACAAAATCACAAATGAAAAGTAAATTTATTTTATTGTTTTTACTGGCTTTTTCCATTTGTTTCAATGCTTATTCCCAGATTGATCCAAATGAACAGGTTTCCGGGAATTCATTTCCTTTGAAGCTTGTGCTTCCAAGAGTTTTCGCACCAGAGCCCTACGGAGTTGATGCAGTTATTTCAGTTGGCGCGTTCGATAACTACCAGGTTTCTACCAATAATGGTTTTGCAGAGACAGATATTGCTGTTAACCCCCGTGACGTGAATAACTTCGTTGCAAGTGATAACAGGGTTACAGGATTTTCGGGTACACCATGGGTATATTATACCACTAACGGCGGGGTTACCTGGAGTAATACAGCCATTGCGAGTAACCAGGGCGACCCGGTTTTCTGCGCAGATAGTTTAGGCAATTTTTATTGCGCAGTTCTTTCAAGTGGTATCAGACTTTTAAAATCCACAGACAAAGGTGTAACATGGACAAATTTGGGCAACATAGTAAGCAACGCCAATGCAGATAAAGAATGGATCGCTGCTGATCAAACCGGCGGACCTTTCCAGAACCATGTTTATATGGCTTATGTAAATTTTGCAACCGGCGCAAGCGTTGATTTTCACAGGTCAACAAATAATGGCGCTACGTGGAGCTTTGTCGGCAATATGGGCACAGGAAATCCAAACCCGGGACCCGATGTGGCAGTTGGACCCGGCGGCAGAGTTTATCTTGCATGGTATAACGGCGGCACACAGGTAAGAGTATCAACAGATGGCGGTGCTTCATTCGGCGCTTTCGTTCAGGCTTCTTTTCATTCAACTCCTGGTGCGGTTAACGGATCAGGCAGAAATGTTTTAAAAACAGATATTCGCGTTAACGGTATGCCTCATATTGCTGTAGATATGTCATCAACATCAAGAAGAGGTTATATTTATAATGTTTATGCAGCTAACCCTCCCGGACCTGATGCATCAGATGTTTTCTGCACAAGATCCACAGATGGCGGAGTTACATGGAGCTCAGGCAGTCCGGTAAGAGTAAATGATGACGCAGCATTTACAGATCAATGGATGTGTGATGTATCTGTTGACCTGCAGGGCAGAGTTTGGGCCATGTGGTGGGATTCCAGAAATGACGAAGCGTCTAACATGATGACAGAAACATATGGTGCTGTTTCAACTGATGGCGGGTTAACTTTCACAAACTTCAAAATAAGTAATCAGAATTTCAATCCTGCAGCGATAAAAATTTTCCAGGGTGCCAACCATTATTATTTAGGCGATTACCAGGGTATTGCAGGCAGAACAATGACTTTCCCGTTCTATACAGGACAGAACAATACTTTACAGGATTTCACAGCTTACCTGCCTGACTATGGTATTTCTTTCAATAAAACAATTGATAGCATTAATCCAACATCAACATCAGTAGTAAGAATGAGAAACCCTGTTATGGGCCCATACACCGGACAGGTAACATATACATCAAGTATTACTCCATCACCGGCTCCCGGTACATTTACTGTTTCATATAGTCCGGGCAATATCAGGACATTTAATGGAAATGCGGATTCAATTACTATCAATGTTTTGGCGTCCGCAAATGTACCAGTAGGTTTATACACTGATACTATTACTGCTGTCGAGACAGGAGGTCCAAGAATTCATAAAAGAGCATACCAGATAAGGGTTGGTAATTTTGTTGGTATTCAGCAAACAAACACAGAAGTTCCGCAGGTATATTCATTACAGCAGAACTATCCGAATCCGTTTAACCCGGTTACTAACATTAAGTTCGGATTACCAAAGGGCTCATTTGTTACTTTAAAAATTTATGATATGCTGGGCAAAGAAGTTGCTTCGCTTATCAATAATTTGAACATGGCTGCAGGAAATTATACGTATGATTTCAACGCGGTAAATGTACCAAGCGGTATTTATTTCTATAAACTCTCCGCAGGTGAATTCTCTGATGTTAAGAAAATGACATTGATAAAATAGCGAAGCTGTTTTTGCCTGACTGAATAAACGCGGCAATGGCAAAAACCGCTTTGAGGTGGTAAATTAATCTAGTTTAATGTTAGTTCAGTGTGAATTAATAAAACTCATTAACGA
>JABFSP010000317.1 GCA_013140565.1 Ignavibacteria bacterium | reverse complement strand
AGTTATAAGTTTAATTGAAGTATTACCTTGAACTAAAAAAATCATCATGAAAAACTTACTTATCTTATCAGTATTCCTCTCAGCACTATTGCTGCTCTCATCATGCACGACTGTTTATATTCCAAATGAAATTAATGCTCCGGCTTTTAATGAACCTAACCAGTTCAAAGGCGGCATTTCAATTGGTAACAGCGGCACAAATTTGCAGCTTGGGTATTCGTTTTACAAACACTTCGCGGCTATAGGTGATGTTTCATACCTGGATAGAAAAAGCAGTGAGCCGCGTTTCCAGAGGACCTGGTCACTGGGACTGGGTTATTTTACAAGGATAAAACAAGCTGATTCAATGTTCTATGAAGTATTCGGAGGTTATAGTAATGGCAGGACGAATTCAGCCTATGAAGATCAGTTTTTGACAAATGGTCCCGGTTATGAAAACGCGGATTACAACAGATTCTATGTAACACAGAATATTTCGGTTCAGCAGGAATTTATTGATTTTATTATTTCAGTAAGGTTTAGCTATTTTAATTTTACCCGGTATGAATCCCATGAGTTCATAAACCCGGTAATGCCGCAGGCAATTGGAATTGAACCCGCAATAAAAATAAGGATAGGCGGAGAATTCCTGAAGCTAAAATTTCAATTGGGATATAACCTGATAAATTCAATTAAGGGACCTGATTTTAATTACGATAGAGGCTTTGGACTCGTTGGCCTTGAGTGCAGCTTTTAAAGAAGTTTAAATTATAAGTTTCTTTGTTTCACATTTGACGTTTCACATTTGACGTTTTACGTTTCACTTTTTCACCGGTCTTCTCACAACATAATCACCGCTTATCTTATATTTCCCGTAAATTACATTATTGCGGATATTATCGCCATTGTCTTTCTGTCTTGTACCTGCCCACCATGCTTTAACGTAAACATCCTTTTTTGACTGCACCAGTTCTTCAAATATTATCACGTGACCCTTCCATACAATAAGATCACCTTTTTTGGCGGATGAAATATCTTTCACTCCTACTATTGGAAGTATATCAGTGAATTTATCTTTATCTACCAGGTCACGGCATAACGCGTTTACCTTCGGAGTTTTGAATCCGGATTTATACAGTACGTTTAAAGCAAATATATTGCACTTTGTTGATCCGTTGAGCACTATTAGCTGATTGTTCAGCCAATAGAGGTATGTTGAATCAACACTTGGGGAATACCATTCTACATTCTGTTCGCTTGCTGCAATTCTCATTATTTTAGCACCGCTGGCATCACTTACATCGGTAACCTCTTTGTCTTTTTCCTCAACTTTTTTATCTTCGGTTGTGGTCTCAGTGGTTTCTTCTGTATCTTCCTCAGTACGTGAAGCCGGGAAACATCCCGTCAAGTATATACTTAACGAAAAAATGAGCGATATATATAGTAATTTTCTGTTTTTCATAACCTGTATAGTTATATACGTTATACCAAAATAACTTAAAGATTATATTTAAACAAATGGTTATATACTGTTATTACGGTATTTTATTGAATTTTGCTGATTTCGGAAAGAATTGGCGATATTTCATTAGCGAATTTAGGATCCAGTTGAAGTGCTTTTTCAAGATTGATTTTGGCTTCAGAATAATTACGGGATTTGTAATAAGATAATCCTCTGAATTTATACAGATATGGGTTTGATGGATCAAGCAGTAACGATGTTTTAAAATCTTCAAATGCTTTTTCAAAATCTCCAAGATTAGCAAAAGCAAATCCCCTATTATTGTAAGAAAATGCAAATTTGGAATTCAAATATATTGACTTATCCAGGTAAGAAATTGCTTCACTGAATTTGCTTTGAAGCAAATATGCGTAACCAATATTATTATAGACTAGGTAATCATTACCAATCTGTTCAATGGCATTAAGATAGTATTGAATAGCTTTTTCATATTCACCTAAACTATCAAAAGCAGTGCCCATATTAACATAAAGAGCGTATTTGTCTTTCCTCGGCGGATTTCTTTCAAGAGCTTGATACATGTAGTCAAGGCTTAATTCATTTGCTTTTAATGTTAAATAAATCTGTGAAAGAAACTGATATGGCTCAAATCTGTCGGGGTGATTTCTGATTAGTTCCCTGCAAATCTGAATTGCATTATCTGTCCTTTTTTGTTTTACCTCCATTGAAGAAAGAAAAAGTCTGGAATAAAAGTACATTGAACTTGAAGGCTTTATTTTTTCAAGTATTGCTGCTGCATTATCATAGTCACCATTCTTGAAAGCTTCAACCGCTTTAATATATTTACTTTTTGCAGAAAAAATAAATACCAGCAGATAAGGCACGGTAAAACAGGCTAGTAGAATCAGAATTACTTTGATAAGTTCATTCCAGTCAAATGAATTTTCTACAAACTGAAAAAATAGATTCATATACTACTCTATCATTGGAAGAATTGCTTTCAAAAAATCATCCGGCGAACGGTTTGACTGTGTATTAAAGAATATAATAATAGTGATATTTGATTTCGGTGAATGAACCGAAATATTATGAAATCCGGGATACGAGCCATTATGTCCCAAAAATTCGTTTCTGAGCTGAAAGATACCTGCGCCGTATTTTAAACCATCTTTATCCAGTCCCCATTTTAATCTTTCCTTTTGCATCTCCGGCGAAATCAGAGTACCTTCGGCGAGAGCCTTCAGGTAAATTTTAAGATCATATATATCACTTACCATTGCCCCTGCTGCCCATGCCCAGGAAGGATCGTATTTTGTTGTAACGTCAACCCATGGATAAACGAATGCTGCGTCATCTTCACCGTACCCTTCGGGGTGGTACCCTGAAATTTCCGGTACGGTTGCAAAATCAGTATTTTTCATCCCAAGCTTATCAATTATCCTTGATCTGATTTCTTCTTCAAGCGAATGCACTGTTAATTTTTCAATTATCATTCCTATCAGAACAGTATTTGTATTACTGTAATGCCAGCCAAGACCCGGGGCAAAATATGGCTTCTGTTTAACAGCAATTTCAACCAGCTCTGCGGGTTTCCATTTTCTGCCGGGTGTTTGGGTCATTTGTGCCGCAAATTCATCAAGCTCACTGTAATTATATAATCCGCTTGTCATATCAGCAAGCATTCTGACAGTTATGCTGTCGCCATTTGGCACCATTTCAAGCGGAAAGAATTTGCTTACCGGATCATCAAGCTTTAGCAGTCCCTGGTCAACAAGCTGTAGTAATACTGTTACGGTAAATGTTTTCGTAAGGCTTCCAATTCGGAAACGCATTCCGGGATGCATTTTTTCGCCGGTTTCTATGTTAGCTATACCCTTAGCTTCCTGGTAAATAATTGTATCGCCCCTTGTGATGCTTATTATCATGCCGGGCTGCTGAGCAATTGTCATCATTGAATCCGCATACTTATCAATGAATTGCGCAATTTCCTTATCAAATTGGGAGTAAGAAATGCTGTTGAAAAATACTAACACAGGCAAAAACAGAGCTGTAAATATTTTCATATCTTATTGATTTATGTTTTCAGATTCCAATTAAAATCTAAAATACAACGATATAGAACTTATTTATATACAATAAAAAAGCCATCCCAAACTACGGGATGGCTTATTTTGCTTTAATGGAGAATATATGATATTAAAGCTATGGGTTACATCATTTTTGCCTTTTCACTTTTGCCTTTTCACTTTTTTTCATCGTCAACCACTTCGAAGTCGGCATTTTCAACCTTTTTGTCATCAGGCTGCTGGCCTTCTGCGCCGGCATTTGGATTTGCCTGCTCTTCGCCGCCTGCCCCGGGTGTACCGGTTGCCTGGCTGTACATCTGGGTTGATGCTTCATTCCATGCTGCGTTCAATGCTTCAGTGGCTGATTTTATCTCATCGGTATTCGTTCCCTTTGCAGCTTCTTTAAGTCTGCCAAGAGCCGCATCTAGCTTGCCTTTCATATCAGGTGTAAGCTTTTCGCCGAATTCCTTCATCTGCTTTTCAGTCTGGAATATCAAACTATCAGCATGGTTCTTAGTGTCAACTTCTTCGCGTTTTCTCTTATCTTCACCTTCGTGCTCTTTAGCATCTTTTCTCATCTTTTCAACTTCTGCGTCGCTTAATCCGCTTGAGTGAGTTATCTTAATTGACTGCTCTTTTCCGGATGCTTTATCCTTTGCTGCAACGTGAAGAATACCGTTCGCGTCAATATCAAATGTAACTTCTACCTGCGGTATGCCGCGCGGTGCAGGCGGAATTCCGTCCAAATGGAATCTTCCGATAGTCCTGTTATCCTGCGCCATGGGACGCTCACCCTGCAGTATGTGTATTTCAACTGAAGGCTGGTTATCTGATGCTGTTGAATATACTTCAGTTTTCTTTGTAGGAATTGTAGTATTGGCATCTATCATTTTCGTCATAACTCCGCCAAGAGTTTCAATTCCAAGTGAAAGCGGTGTAACATCAAGCAGCAATACATCTTTAACATCACCGGTTAAAACGCCGCCCTGTATAGCTGCGCCAATTGCGACAACTTCATCGGGATTAACGCCTTTATGCGGTTCTTTTTTGAAGAAGTTCTTCACTGCTTCCTGGACTTTGGGGATCCTGGTTGAACCGCCGACTAAAATTACTTCGTCAATCTGGTCAACTGAAAATCCTGAATCAGCCAGAGCTTTTTTGCATGGCTCCATCGTCCTTTGAATAAGATCATCAACAAGCTGCTCAAACTTAGCGCGTGTTACTGTCATATCAATGTGTTTTGGCACACCGTCAATAGCGGTAATGTACGGAAGTTTTACATCAGCCTGTGTCTGGCTTGAAAGGTCGCATTTAACTCTTTCAGCTTCAACTTTTAATCTCTGTAAAGCCATCGGGTCTTTTCTCAGGTCAATTCCTTCGAGTTTCTGGAATTCTTCTGCAAGATAGTCCATAAGCCTCTGATCAAAATCATCACCGCCTAAATGTGTATCACCGTTGGTTGATTTAACCTGGAAGTTGCCTGTACCTTCGATATCGTATAATTCTAAAATGGAAATATCAAATGTACCGCCGCCAAGATCATATACAGCTACTTTTTCATCTTTTTTCTTTTTATCAAGTCCGTATGCAAGCGCAGCTGCAGTAGGCTCGTTGATAATTCTTTTTACTTCAAGCCCTGCAATTTTACCTGCATCTGTGGTAGCCTGTCTCTGCGCATCGTTAAAGTAAGCCGGCACTGTGATAACAGCTTCGGTTACCTTCTGACCCAGATAATCTTCTGCGGTTTGTTTCATTTTCTGAAGCACCATTGCTGAGATTTCGGGTGGTGAATAAACCCTGTCGCCGATCTCAACTCTTGCAGTATCATTTTCGCCTTTAATGACCTTATATGATACCTTCGAGATCTCGCTTGATACTTCATCGTACCTTCTGCCCATAAATCTCTTTATGGATGATACTGTGTTCTGCGGATTTGTAACTGACTGCCTCTTTGCTGCCTGTCCCACAAGGCGCTCGCCGCCTTTAGTGAAAGCAACAACAGACGGTGTAGTCCTGTGTCCTTCCGCATTAGGAATTACAACCGGGTCACTGCCTTCCATTACGGCAACTACCGAGTTTGTCGTTCCTAAATCGATTCCGATAATTTTTCCCATAGTTTTTATTCTTTCTGTTTTATTTAAATACGATCAATCATAAGTAACCGTATCAATTTATATTTTATTAAAACCTTTTATTTACTTAACTCTTCAAATTCTTTAAGTGCTTCTGTCTTTTCAGGTATATCCATTTCCGAAGCCATTTTAAAAAGCTCTTTTGAAATTTCCAAACTTTTTAAGCTGTCTTCGGTTTTCCCCTGTGACTTCAGTATCAATCCTTCTTCTTTTATTATCTTTGCTGAGCAAAAGATCTTTTCAGCTTCTGATTCTTTGTTCTGGCTGAAAACATATCTTATTCCCGTGGTGCCTAATGACCTTAAGTGATCCAGTCCGAATCCCGTTACAAGTTTACTTAAACCATCAAGCTCAACTCTCGCATCAGTGTAACTTTTCATTTCGCGCATAAGGACTATCTTAGCCATAGCTTTAATAAAATCCTCGATCATCCGCATTATGTAGTCTTTTCTGAACATTTTTTAACCCTGAACGTAGTGAAGGGTCTCTATTATTGAATTTCCAATTATTTCTCTATTTTATGAGATCCTTCGCTTCTTCCTCCGCTATTGCGGAGATAAGACAAGTCGCTCAGGATTGAAAAAATCAGCGCCGGAGGACCATCAACTCCGGCGCATTTGATAATACTAAAGCAAGATTCTGCCTTATTTACATCAATTAACCAAATAATAACCAACTATGAAACAATTTTATTGAAACTTATTTTATCTCAAAACTTATTTAATCTCGATCTGTTTTTCAACGATCTTAGCTTCTTCTGTTTTTGGCAGAGTTATATTCAAAACGCCTTCTTTGTATTCAGCCGAAATCTTATCTATAACTACTTCAGAAGGAAGCGTAAAGCTTCTTGAAAACGCTCCGTAATTTCTTTCTATCCTGTAATAATTTTTATTTTCATCTTTCTGCTCAGATTTCTTTTCGCCGCTGATAGTTAACACATCACCTACCAGGTTGATCTTAATATCATTCTTATCAACACCGGGTACTTCTGCATGAACATATAAATTTTCATTATCTTCAGTAACATCAACCCTGGGAGAAAACGAGTCACTTTTGGATGCTTTAATTCCCCAGTCGCCAAAATTGGGCTGGTTAAAATTTTCAAAGAACTTCTTCAAATTCTTATCAACAGTTAAAGAAGCTCCTGCTGCAGGTCTCATTTTGATAAATGTCATTTTTAAAATCTCCTTATATTTGATTAATATATTTTACTTATGTACAATACATATACAATAGCCATGCCAAACTTTTTTTGATGTTTAAATGAAAAATTTGCATAAAATACATTTTTCACTTTGCCAAAATGTACATAGAAATTGACGTTTTTTACATTATTATGTAATTTTTTACAATTAGTGTGAAATTTTGTCACTGCTTGATTTTCAATATATTAATGATTTATTTTGTATGTTCAATCATAATTAAACAAAACTTAACATGAAAAAAGAGATATTATATAGTAATAAAGCACCTGAGCCAATCGGGCCGTATTCACAGGGAATTTATGTTAGCTGGGATAGCAAGCAGCAAATGTTATTTACTT